>JBARIB010000926.1:0-2978 GCA_049799535.1 Allostellaceae bacterium
GTCGAGACCGGGACCGAGGCATTGGGCCCCAAGCTCATGCGCTCGGCCCGCGCGGCGTTGCGTGAAACCTGGGAGGAAGCGGGTGTGTTGATCGGCAGGCCGAGCGAGTTGGCGCCGGCCGCACTAGCGCGGGCGCCGGTCGAGCAGGCCTATCTGGAGCGCGGCCTGGCGGCGGCGATGGATCTGTTGACCTATGTCGGGCGGGCGATCACACCGTCACATTCCTTCCGGCGCTTCAACACGCGGTTTTTTCTCGGCGATGGCAATGATGTCCACGGCATTCCGGTGGCGAGCGAAGAGCTCGAAGACGTCGGGTGGCACCCGGTCGGGCATGAGGCGTTCGCATCGTTTCGCGACGTAACGCGGTTTATGCTGGCGCGGGCGATCGCGTTGCGCCAGGGAACCGCGAGCGGCGAGGCTCCACTGTTCTATTGGGCCAAGAATGCCCGCCGCATCGGTATTTGCCGCGAGGCGTTTAGCCGGAGCTAGACGGCGTTCGTCGCACCAGTCATCCGGACCTCCAAAAGGGGTCGCCCATTTGACCGAGATTCGCTGTGATCGATCCGGCGGAACGGATCGCTCACGCGCTTGAGCACGTCGTCCATTGACGGTATAGCTCGCCTGCCGTTGCTGCTTTCTCAACTAAAGGGACGCGCCCGAGCCTTGCGCCACACGATGAGCCGTATGCCGCAGCGGCGATGTTTAGAGTGGTAGCCGAGTTCTAAGTATCCTTTGCTCGCCGCGGATGTCGCAGACGTGCCAATGCACTAAATCGCCGCGCGATAGTCGCTGATACGGGGATTATCCGCGCGCTTGACCAGGATATAAGTGCAGATTGACCCTTCATCCGGCCCGATCGGTTCCGCGCGCGTGTCGCGCCGCCGCGGCCACTAGTGCTATCGGCGCCGTCGTGGTGATCCGGCCGCAATTCGAATGACGAGTCTTATTGAAAGGCGATCAGGTCCGTGCGGCTCAGCGTCGGGGCTTTGGGCTTCAAAGGCGCGTTGGTCAGGTTGCCATTGAACTGATTTAGTATTTGGTAGAAACCGATGGCCTGCTCGTAGTCTGTGGCGGCCGCGGTCGTATCCACCGGAACGACGACGGTATAACCGCGCACCGTCGCGCCGACCGATGTGTATGTGACCGAGCCGCTGACCTTCCAGCCGACCAAAATAATCGTCGTGACGCCTTTCGCCTTCAGCTCCTTGTCGAGATCGGTATTGTAGAACCTGTCCTGAGCGGTGCTCACGACCTTGATGTCGTCCGGGGTTGGAGCGACCTGCGGCAGCCACTTGGACATGTTCTGCTCGCGGGTGCCGTACCCCACAATCACTCCGGCTTTGCGTGCCCGCGCCATGAACGGGATCACGGCCGACAGCATGCCGCCCTTGCATTTCGGCTGGGAGTCACAGATGGGCTCAACATAGTCCAGCACCAGCAAAGCGGTGGTCGCGGGATTAAGGGTAACGCGGACCGGGTCCGGAAGCGCCGGCATTTGCAGGGTCATCAAAGGCTTGCTGGGTGATCCGTTTTGCGCGCTCGGTTGCGCTTGAGCCGCTCCACTACAGAGCGTGAGGACGAGACCGCTCGTCAGGAGGACCGTGCGAAACGGCGTCATGTTGGGATCTCCTCGGGGGCTGAAACTGGAGGTCCGACCCGATGTTTGCAAAATCTGGCAGTACGCCCCAATGCGAGCCTTCGAATCAGAATCGGGAACTAGTGGTTAATTGCGTTGAAAAGCGATATTTTGTATGATAACTGGGGGTCGCGTACCAGCTGAGGTGTCTTGTGGCCCGGGTCGCGGTGGCGTTGTCGTGTTCTGCCGAGCAACGAACTGAACTGATGAACCTTGCCCGAAGCCGCACCGCGGAAGCCCGCTTGGTCGAGCGTGCCAAGATCGTTCTGGCTTGCTTGGATGGTAAGCGGAATGACGAGGTGTCGGGCGAAGTTGGGGTGCGGGCAAATACGGTGGGTCTGTGGCGCAAGCGGTTTGCGGCACGGGGGATCGCCGGGCTGTACGATCAGCCGCGGCCGGGCAAGAAACCAAAATACGGTGAGGCGTTGCGTCTGCGCATTCTGCGGCAATTGGAGTTGCCGCCGCCAGGATTGGCCGGGTGGGATGGCGGTACACTGTCGGTGGCGCTGGGCGTCTCGGACGCCGCGGTTTGGCGGGTGTTGCGCAAAGAAGGCATTCAGTTGCGCCGGCATCGCTCGTGGTGTGTCAGTACCGACCCGCAGTTTGCCGCAAAAGCGGCCGATATTATCGGCTTGTACCTCGACCCCCCAGAGAACGCGCTGGTGCTCAGCGTCGACGAAAAGCTGTCGATCCAGGCCTTGGAGCGGGCGACCGGCTATGTTCAGACCAGCAGCGGTAAGATCGTCCAAGGCCTCAAGAGCACTTACAAGCGGCACGGCACGGTCAACCTCTTTGCCGCCTTGGAAGTTGCCACCGGGTTCATCCGCGGCAAGACCACACAGACCAAAAAGCGCGTCGACTTCCAGGCCTTCATGTCCGAGATTATCGAAGATCAGCCCTCCGATCGCCAAATTCACGTCATCCTCGACAACTACTGTACCCATAAGAAGAACGAAACTTGGCTTGCCGCTCACCCCAATGTCACTTTCCACTTCACGCCAACTTCGGCAAGCTGGCTTAACCAAGTGGAGATTTGGTTCGGCATCTTCACCCGAAAGGCCTTGTCCGGCGCCAGCTTTCGTAGTGCCGAGCAGTTAAAGCAGGCGATCCAGGATTTCACCAATGTATACAACGAACATGCCGCCCCGTTTGTGTGGCGCAAGCGTGAGGTCAAAGGCGCGCAGTTGCGACATACTATCGTTAATTTATGCAATTAGACACTAGTAATCGAAACCGAAAGTTAAGCCCCGAGAGGTTTCGCTTTGCCATATCGTGTTCTTATGGTACGAACATAACAGGAACAAAAAACGCAGCTGTCGATCGATGTAGGCGTCCTGATAGG
>JBARIB010000927.1:0-4165 GCA_049799535.1 Allostellaceae bacterium
CTGCCAAGTTCCGCATCAACCCGAGAAAATCGTGGTACTGGAACCTCGATCGGGTGAGTACCAGCGGGGATCACGAGGCGACGTTTCACTTGAAGCAACCGCAGCCGGCGCTTCTCGCGTTGCTCGCTTCTGGATACTCGCCCGTCTATCCCTGCCATGTGCCGCCGCAGGATATGCGGCAGCATCCGATCGGCACCGGCCCCTTCAAATTCGTCTCATACAAACCCAACGAGTCGATCCGGCTGACCCGCAATCCCGACTACTGGAAGCCGGGCCGGCCGTATCTCGACGGAATTGAATGGACCATCATCCCTAACCGCTCGACGGCGCTGCTGGCCTTCGTCGCGGGAAAGTTCGACATGACCTTTCCCTACGAGGTGACGGTCCCGTTGCTGAAGGACATCGAGCGTCAGGATCCCGAGGCGATTTGCGAATTGCGGCCGAGGGGTGTCAGCAGCAACTTGATCGTTAATCGCCACGCCCCGCCATTCGATAATCCCGATCTTCGGCGGGCGATGGCGCTGACCCTGGATCGCCGATCCTTTATTGACGTCCTGAGCGGCGGCCAGGGCGACATTGGCGGTGCGATGCTGCCGCCACCCGAGGGGCTATGGGGAATGCCGCCCGAGCGACTCAGATCATTGCCGGGTTACGATCCCGATGTGCAAAAAAGCCGCTTGGAAGCCCAGGCGATCATGCAGCGCCTCGGCTATGGCCCCGACCATGCCCTGGCGGTCAAGGTGGCGGCCCGGAACATCCCGCTCTACCGGGATCCAGCGGTCATGCTGATCGACCAGCTCAAGGAAATCTATATCGCGGGCGAACTCGATATCGTCGAGACCGCCAACTGGAACCCGAAGGTCACTCGCCGGGATTATACAGTCGGCCTGGAAAACACTGGCACTGCAGTGGTCGACGACCCCGATCAGCAATTCTACGAGAGTTATGCGTGCGAGTCGGACCGCAATTTCACTGGTTATTGCAATCGCCAGCTTGAGGATCTATTTCACCGACAGTCGCGCGAGGTCAATCAGGAAAAGCGCAGACAGCTCGTCTGGGACATCGATATGACATTGCAGCAGGAGGCAGCCCGGCCGGTCCTTTTCCACACGCGCGGGGCGACTTGCTGGCATCCTCGGGTCAAGGGTCTGACAACGATGATCAACAGCATGTATAACGGCTGGCGCATGGAAGACGTTTGGCTCGATCGCTAAAAGGGCGAGAGTGCGCACGCCTAGCGCGGTGCCGAGTTGTTACAATCAAATCCAATGCCACTAAACTCTACCAGCCGACACCGTGGCTTGGCGAACCGGTTGCCGCGCCATCAGGGCTACGACTGCGCTGAGGGCCGACAATACGGCAAAACACTGCAGCGAACGTTCGTAATGGCCGGTCCAGTCATGCAATGCGCCCGACAATAGCGGGCCGGCTGCCTGGGCGAGCACCTGTGCTGACAGTGCGAGGCCGCGGATCGCGGCGAAATTGGCGCGGCCGAAATAATTAGCCCAGGCAATCGGCAGCAATGTCAGTATGCCACCAATGCCAAAGCCGAACAGGCCGGCGGCGATGTAGCCATCTCTTGCCGAGGATATTCCCAGCATCAGAAGCGTGGCGGCGGTCAGAGTGAGGCCAATCAATGCGAGCGGGTAGCGGATCGGCAACGATCGGGGCAAGAAGCCGCAAGCCATACTGGCGGCCGCCGACATCAGCGAAAAAACCGCGACAATTGTCGCGGCTATCGTCGGCTCGATGCCGCGTTCAATCAGATTTGCCGCCTGGTGAAGGCTCACTCCCGCCTGTACCGGATAGACCAGCACGGTATACAGCAGCAACAGCCAGAATGCGGCAGTGCGGACGGCTTCCCTCCGCGAGAAGGTGGGCTCCTCTTGTTGTGCCCGGCGGATAGCGGTTCCCGCCGTGGTCTGCCCGTCGGGCATCAGCCCCAGATCTTCCGGCCGGCGAACCATGAACAGCCAGACCGGCAGAAATCCGATCAGCAATGTCGTCGATCCGATCGCCAGCCAGCCGAAGCGCCAGCCGTTTTGGTGCATCGCCATCTGGGCGATCAGTGGCATGGCAACCAAGCCCGCCATCTGGGCCACCGTGGCAATCGACGCGGCGAACGCGCGGCGGGCGATGAACCAATTGTTCAAGGCCCCGTAGATGCCGAGCTCAAACGGGCTCGCCCAATTCATCCGGGCGATACAAAATAACAGATAGAAGACGAGCAGCGACTGCGTGAGCGACAGCAGCATCATCGCCGCGCCGGTGACCAGCACGGCAATGCACAGCGCCACGCGGGAGCCGTGACGGTCGAGGAACGGGCCAATCAGTGGGGAGGCTAGCGCCGCGAGCACCCCGCCCAGCGATACCGCGCCCGATAATGCAGCGCGCGACCAGCCGAACTCGCGGGTCAACGGTTCGACAAAGATCGATAGTGTTGCCACCGCCGGCCCCTGCCGCGAGAACCCGGCGCAACAGAGGCAGCCCAGGATGACCCAGCCGTAAAAGAACGGCAGGCGGCTGCTCAACAGCCGGGGCAATGAAGGGCGGCGCATCGGCGCCGGAGCACAGTCGGTCATGGCCGCCGATATTTGCCGCCTCATCCTCTCACTCGGCTGCCGCAGTTGCTGCTGCGGCGGCCGGGCGAGGCCGGCGGAGCAGCAATAACAGCGGCAGGCCGATGATGACCATGATCATCATCAGCTTGAAATCGTCGATATAGGCGACCATAGCCGCTTGGCGCGTGGCCTCGGCGTTGAGCGCGGCGATGCCGGATGGGATGGTCAGGCTGAATTGCGGCGCCATCGTCGGCGCATGGGCCAACGGGTTGTCCGGCCTCAGATGCTCGACGAGACGCGAGTGGACGATCTGAGTGTTCTCCGCCAATAGCGCCTCAACGATCGAGATGCCGACGCTGCCGCCGATGTTGCGCATCAGGCTGAAGATCGCCGTTCCCTGCGTCAGCAACGGACGCGGCAGGGTCGAGAACGTCACGATGCTCAACGGGGTGAAGACGAAACCGAGACCAAGGCCTTGCAGCACGCCCGTCGTGATAATCGGACCCATTCCCATGTACAGCGAGAACTCGGTCATTTGCCACATCGAGAAGGCGGCCAACACCAGCCCCCCGAGAATGATCAGCCGTGTGTCGACGCGACCGGTTAGGCGGGCGACGGCGATCATCGCGACCATCGTGCCGATGCCGCGAGGCGCGGTCACCAGACCCGTAGTCAATACCGGGTAGTTCATCAAATCCTGCAGCATCGTCGGCAACAAAGTCATCGTCCCGTAAAGCGGGATGCCGACGAGGAACATCATCAGGGTGCCGACCATGCAGTTGGCGTCCTTCAGCATCTCGCGATTGATGAACGATCGGTCGGTGGCGGTCGCAGTATGGACGACGAAGAGGTAGAAGCAGAGCCCCGCGATCGTCGCCTCGACACAGATCTCCGTTGACCCGAACCAATCCTTGAGTTCGCCGCGGTCGAGCATCATTTGCAGGGCGCCGATCGCGAGGCTCAATGTCACGAAGCCGAAAAAGTCGAATGCTTCGCGACGACCGTGCCGGGTTGCACGGATGAAAACCAGGATGCCGGCGGAGGCGAGAAGCCCAAACGGCACGTTGATGAAGAACACCCAGCGCCAAGTGTAGTGGTCGGTCAGCCAGCCGCCGAGCGCCGGACCGATAATCGGGCCCAAGATGACGCCCATCCCCCACACCGCCATCGCCTGGCCATGTCGCTCGGGCGGATTGATCTGCAGCAGCACCGATTGCGACAACGGCACGAGTGCCGCCCCGCAGATGCCTTGCAGCAACCGATAAATCACAATTTGGCCGAGGCTCGTCGCGATGCCGCAGAGCGCGGAGGCCAGCGTAAAGCCCGCGACTGAAACCAAAAACACGTATTTGATGCCGAAACGTCCGGCGAGCCAGCCGGTCAGCGGCGTCATGATCGCCGCCGCGACGATGTAAGACGTCACTACCCAGGCAATCTGGTCCTGCGAAGCGGAAAAGCTGCCTTGCATATGCGGCAGCGCGACGTTGGCGATCGTCGTGTCGACCCCCTGCATGAAGGTCGCCAGCATGATCGATGCAGTGATCGCGGTGCGGTTGACCCGCGGTCCCGCGGCCTCGCCGCCCGCCGTGCCGCCCGCTGATCCA
>JBARIB010000928.1:0-2702 GCA_049799535.1 Allostellaceae bacterium
TTACCGTGCGCCGAAATCTCGGCTTGAGCTCCATGAGTACTATTGGTTCTGTCTCGAGCACGTGCGTACTTATAACTCCGCGTGGAATTACTACGCGGGGATGAGCGATGCCGAAATTGAGGCCGAGATCCGCCACGATACCGTTTGGCAACGTCCCAGTTGGCGGCTGGGTGATCGGCACGGCCCCGGTCACGCTGATAGGATCCGCGACTACTTTGAGGTGTTTTCCACTGGCCCGGGGAGTGCGAGTGAACGCGGCCGGCGGAGCAGCGAGCGTGGTCGGGATCCTGCGCGGCGCGCCTTGTCGGCGCGCGAGCAGGCTCTCGCGGTGTTCGAAATCGAGCCGCCCTTTACCTTGGTGCGCCTCAAGGCCCGCTACAAAACCTTGGTCAAGCTGCACCATCCCGACGCGAATGGCGGAGATAAGGCGGCGGAGGAGAAACTGAAGATCATCAACCAGGCCTACGCGACCCTGAAAGCCAGCTACTTCGGATGAATAATCGCGCTGCGGCGCGTTGATCCTTTCCGTTCCACCACGAGGACCCAACAGAATAATGCCATCCGCTCAGCCAACGGCCCCTGCCAGCGCCTTTCCGCTGGACAATCCGGACATAACTATTTCGGTGCGCCAAACCTTCGGGATCAACAGCGATCTGCAGGTCCCCGCGTTCAGCCAGGTGAGCGAACACGTCCCCGATCTCGACGAAGCTTATCGGTTCGACCGCGATACGACACTCGCGATTTTGGCCGGATTCGCTTTCAATCGCAGAGTAATGATCCAGGGCTATCACGGCACTGGGAAATCAACTCATGTCGAGCAGGTTGCCGCCCGCCTGAACTGGCCGTGCATCCGTGTCAATCTCGACAGTCACATCAGCCGCATCGACCTTGTCGGCAAGGATGCCATCGTGCTCCGTGACAACAAACAGATCACCGAGTTTCGCGAGGGGCTGCTGCCCTGGGCCTTGCAGCACCCCGTTGCACTGTGCTTCGACGAGTACGATGCCGGGCGGCCGGATGTCATGTTCGTGATCCAACGGGTGCTCGAAGTCGAAGGTAAACTGACCCTGCTTGACCAAAACCGCGTCATCCGGCCGCATTCGTGCTTCCGGCTGTTCTCGACAGCCAACACAGTGGGGCTCGGCGATACCACTGGCCTCTATCATGGCACGCAGCAGATCAACCAAGGGCAAATGGACCGCTGGAACATAGTTGCCACCTTGAATTATCTGCCGCACGACGCCGAAGTTGAAATCGTGTTGGCGAAGGTGCCGAGCTACGACAACGAGGAAGGTCGGCGGACCATCAGCGCGATGGTCGCGCTCGCTGATCTGACCCGAGCCGGTTTCATCAACGGCGACATATCGACGGTAATGTCGCCCCGAACGGTCATGACCTGGGCCGAGAATGCAAACATATTTGGCGATTTGGCCTTTGGTTTTCGCCTGACCTTCCTCAACAAATGCGATGAGACCGAACGCGCCACCGTCGCGGAATATTACCAGCGCTGCTTCGGCACGGAACTGGCCGAGACCGGCGTCAATGCCACGTTGATGTAGGCGAAATGCCTCGCGGCAGCCGTTCCTGGGCTCGACCCGGGCCTCCACGCAATCCCAAGGCGTCTGCGGCTCGGCACCGATTGTCGAGCCAACGCTCCCCAGTGACGGGCTAAGGTTAATGGCCCAGGAGTTTTCCCCGACCGAAATCTTCAAGCGCGCCACTGCGGCGACCTTGCGCGCAATCGCCGAGCGCGACGACGTGACCATTGGCTTTGGGCCTGAGCCGACGAGCCAGAGCGGCCCGCGGGTGCGGCTGCCGAACCCGCCGCGCGATCTGCCGGCCGAGGAGACCGCCCAATTGCGTGGTGCCGCCGATAGCGTGGCTTTGCGGCTGCGTTACCACGACGACACGGTGCACAACAGGCGTGTCCCAAGCGGACCGCTCGCCCGGGCGGTGTTCGATGCCGTTGAGCAGGCGCGAGTGGAGGCGTTGGGTGCCCGCCGCATGGCCGGGGTCGCCGCCAATCTGGGAGCGATGCTCGATGAGCAATATCGTCGGCAAGGTTTCGAGCGGATTACTGAGCGCACCGAAAGCACTATGGCCGAGGCAGTGCGCCTGTTGACTCGCGAGGCTTTGACAAGGGAACGCCCACCACCGGCGGCCCGCCGCGTTGTCGATATGTGGCGCTCCTGGCTCGAAGCGCGCATCGGCAAGGATTTCGCGGAACTCGACCGGGCGATCCTCGATCAGGACGCCTATGCCAGAGCGACGCGCCGGCTATTGCAGGATCTCGAGATAGATCTCGGGGAGGCCGAGGAGTCCTCGGAAAGCGAGGAGCAGGAAGGCGGTGAGGAAACCGAGGGTGAGGACCAGAGCGAGGGCGAAGGTGCCACCGCCGGTGCGCAGGAGTCGACAGAGGGGGCCCCGGCCGAGGGCGCGGCCGAGGACGCGCAGGACGCGGCCGAAGCCGGCGACGGTGAAATGATGCCGGGGTCCAGTGACGATGATCCGGGCAGGCCCGGCCGTCCTGGGCAGATGCCGCGTGGCCGCAGCGACGACACCGCGGTCTACCGCGCCTTCAGCGTTGCTTCGGACGAGGTCGTCGACGCCGATCAATTATGCGACGCAGACGAACTGGGACGGCTTCGTCATCTGCTCGATCAGCAGCTCTCGCACCTGCAGAGCGTGATCGCGCGGCTCGC
>JBARIB010000929.1:0-10768 GCA_049799535.1 Allostellaceae bacterium
GAACCTTCGTAAAGGCGCCGGAGGAGACCCATGCCGGGGTCGGCGACCGCGTCAATGACGCGCTGCGCATCGACGGCGATGAAATCCGCGCAAAGGTCGTCGGCGAAGGCGCCAATCTTGCGGTGACGCAGCGCGGGCGGGTTGCTTTCGCACTCGCCGGAGGCCGCATTAACACCGATGCGATCGACAATTCGGCTGGGGTCGACACCTCCGACCACGAGGTCAACATCAAGATCTTGCTCGACCAGGCGATTGCCTCGCGAGCGCTTGCGGGGGAGGAACGCGAGCCGCTGCTCGCTACGATGGCGCAGGAGGTCGCCTCGCTGGTCCTGCAGGACAATTACCTCCAGGGAGAGGCGCTCTCGATCGCAGAAGCGCGCGGCGTCGTATCTCTGGATCGTCAGACGCGGATGATCGGCGATCTCGAGCGCTCGGGCCGGCTGAACCGTGCGCTCGAGCATTTACCCGATGATGAAGCTCTCGCGATCCGGTCGACGCAAGGCCGCGGCTTGGTGCGACCGGAACTAGCGGTATTGCTCGCCTATGCGAAAATGACGCTTTACGACGAGCTGCTGGCTTCTAGCCTGCCGGAAGCTCCCGAACTGGCTGAAGAGCTGCACCGCTATTTCCCGACCACCGTGCGAGACCGGCTGGCTCTGCAGATCGCTAACCACCCCCTACGCCGAGAAATTACCGCGAATGTGTTAACCAACGACCTCGTCAATCGCGCGCAGATCACGTTTGTACACGACATGCGGGCGCGGACCGGGCGATCCGCGACCGAAATCACTCGAACGTACATCATTGTGCGCGAAGTCTTTGGGCTGCCGGAGTTGTGGAGCGCAATCGAGGCTCTCGATAACAAGGTAGCGGCCGAAGTACAGATCGAAATGCTTCTCGAGATCGCCGACCTAATCGAGCGCGCTGCCGCCTGGCTGCTAGATCGCAGGGGGCTCGAGCTTCGCGGTGAGATCGACAAATTTGGGCCGGCCACGCGCACGCTCGCCGCATCTCTGTTCGAACTGTTGCCGGCGGGGGATCGCAGGATCGCCGCCGAGCGCACGTCACATTTGACCAGAGCGGCCGTGCCGGAGGCGCTCGCCGCCCGGATCGGTGGCACGATGTTCCTCGCTGCCGCGCTCGACATAGCCGATCTTGCAGAACGCTCCGGGCGGCCCCTCGCCACCACGGCGCAGGTCTATTTTGCCGTCGGCGCGCAGTTCGCGCTCGATGAGATGCGGACTGCCACACGCCGGCTGCGGACTGAAACAATGTGGCAAAAACAGGCGATCGAGGCGACGATCGAGGATTTATTAACCCTGCAAAGCGATCTTGCCGAGTGCGTTCTGGCGAGCCCTTGCGGCGATGAACCGGACCCTCTGGCGTGCTGGTCCGCAGCGCACGCCGCCGCGCTCAGTCCCACCGAGCCGCTGGTCAGAGAATTGCGCTCCACGACAACTCCCGATCTCGCTATGCTCGTCGTCGCCAGCCGCCAGCTGCGCCACGCGCTGGACTTAGCGCAAACCGGGAGTCGGCGGTATGAAGCTGCCTAATCTGCGCGGTTCATCCGGTTGTCGACGAGTTCGTCGACGACCGTTGGATCGGCCAGGGTCGTCACGTCGCCGAGGGCATCGTGCTCATTGGCTGCGATCTTGCGCAGAATTCGTCGCATGATTTTGCCGGAGCGAGTCTTTGGCAGACCCGGCGCCCATTGTAGCAGGTCGGGGGCGGCGATCGGGCTGATCTCCTGGCGGACCCAGGCGACAAGCTCGCGCCGCAGCTCTTCGTTCGGCGTCTCCGTTACCTTCAGGGTGACATAGGCGTAAATGCCCTGCCCCTTGATCTCGTGCGGATAGCCGACCACCGCGGCTTCCGCGACCTTGGGGTGGGCGACCAATGCGCTCTCGATTTCGGCGGTGCCGAGCCGATGGCCGGCGACATTGATGACGTCGTCGACCCGCCCGGTCAGCCAGTAGAACTCGTCCTCGTCCCGGCGGGCTCCGTCCCCGGTGAAATAGAGCCCGGGAAAGGTCGAGAAATAGGTCTGCATGAAGCGCTGGTGATCCCCGAAGACCGTGCGCATCATGCCGGGCCAGGCGTGGGCGATGCAGAGATTTCCTTCCCCCGGACCCGCGATTCGGTTGCCGTCATTGTCGACGATAACCGGCTCGACCCCGAAAAACGGCCGTGTCGCGGATCCCGGCTTCAGCGGGGTCGCACCCGGGATCGGTGTGATCAAAATTCCGCCGGTCTCGGTTTGCCACCAGGTATCGACGATCGGGCAGCGCTGCTCGCCGACGTGGTCATAGTACCACAACCATGCCTCGGGATTGATCGGCTCGCCAACCGTGCCGAGGATGCGCAGCGAGCGCCGGCTCGTGCGCCGGACATACTCCTCGCCCTCCCGCATCAGCGCGCGGATCGCCGTCGGCGCCGTATAGAAGATCCGAACATTGTGTTTGTCGACGACCTGCCAGAACCGCGACGGGTCCGGATAATTCGGCACCCCCTCGAACATCAAGGTTGTCGCGCCATTGGCGAGCGGGCCATAGACAATGTAGCTGTGCCCGGTTACCCAGCCTACATCGGCCGTACACCAATAGACCTCACCTTCGCGGTAATCGAAGACATATTCATGTGTCATCGAGGCGTAGACGAGATAGCCGCCAGTGGTGTGCAGCACGCCTTTCGGCTGCCCGGTCGAGCCTGATGTGTAGAGGATGAACAGAGGGGTTTCCGCCGACATTTCCTCGGGCGGGCAATCGGGCGAGGCGACGGCGCAGGTCTCATGGTACCAGAGGTCGCGGCCTTCCACCCAGTCGACATTGCCACCGGTGTGGCGGACGACAATGACGTCGCGCACCTCTGGGCAATGCCGTAACGCATTATCGGCATTGCGCTTCAGCGGGATGGCTCGGCCGCCACGCCGGCCCTCGTCCGCAGTAATCAGCACCGTTGAGCGGCAATCCCGAATGCGGCCCATCAGGCTGTCGGGTGAGAATCCGCCAAAAACCACAGAGTGGATCGCGCCGATGCGGGCGCAAGCGAGCATTGCGACCGCGATCTCCGGGATCATCGGCAGATAGATTGTGACGCGATCGCCCTTCTTGACGCCTCGCGCCTTTAGGACATTTGCAAACCGGCATACCGCTTCGTGCAACTCACCATACGTAAGGCGCCGATCCTCCCCAGGGTCGTCGCCCTCCCACAATATCGCCGTCTGCCCGGCGCGCCGGGGCAGATGCCGATCAACGCAATTGTAAGAAGCGTTGAGAGCTCCGTCCTCGTACCAGGCGATATGCATGTCGCCTTCGAACGAGGCGTTGCGCACCTTGGTAAATGGCTTAATCCAATCGATGCGTTTGCCTTGCTCGGCCCAGAAGCGGTCCGGGTCGGCAAGCGACTGCTGATAGAGCCGGAAGTAATCGGCCTCGCTGATTTTACCGACGTTCGGGTGGGCAGAAATAGGGATTACGGTCCGCCCCGGCATCGCATTTCCTCCTCGGCTGCCGGCGCTTGCCTGCGCCGCACGTCGCGCCGAGGATATTCCGCCCTGCTAAGCCCTTACAATAGCTTTACACGGCGTCGGGCTAATGCGCTCCGGGCGCCCGGGTTGCGAGCAAAGCCGCCTGCGTTCGGTTAGATACATTGAGGCGCCGGATGATCTGCTTGACATGCGCTTTGACCGTGCTTTCGGACATGTTCAACAGATCGGCGATTAGCTTGTTTGATTTTCCTTCCGAGATCAGCGCCAGTACGTCGCACTGACGGCGCGTCAGTACGCGCCACGGTTTGCGCTGTGCACACTCAGGAGACGAGGACGCGCCCGCCTCGGTCAATGACAACGGCACGTAAGTGCCGCCGGTCCGAACGCGCTCGAGCGCGCCGATCAGAACTTTGAGACTATGTGTTGCCGGCAGGAAACCGCGCGCTCCGGCTCGCAGGATTGCGTAGGCCCGCTCGGGGTCGTCGCAATCCGCGGCGACGAGGATCGGCGTATGCGGCGCCACCGCAGCCAGCGACGAAATGTCGACGAGATCGATGCGCGCACAGGTCGATCCGCCGAGGAGGATCACATCGAACTCCTCGCCACGCCGCAGCCGCTGCACCAGCTCGGAAACCGCCTCGATGTCCACAACCTGCCAGCGCCTCGGTTGCATGCTCAACGCCAGCTTTAGGCAGTCTGACCGCCATCGGCTTTGGTCGACAATGGCGAGGTGCCGCCGAACGGCACCGAGATATCCCGCTCCTACGCAATGTGGCGGGCTTGCCGCGGTTTCAACAAAATGATCCAGCATGTTAGCACTTCTCCGCCAACGCTCGCCTTCTGAGCTTCAATTGCTAGACAATGATGCCGCTACTGAAGTGTTGGCGGTAATTTTTTGTAAAGATGAGGTAACAGATCGTAAATTTGACGAGATATTGACGGCGAGATGCCTCAGCCGGCTTAAGTCGATGAAGGAATATCAGCCATTTTGCACAGAGCAGACCATTCTCCTTCTGTAATCGGGCAGACGGAGAGTCGCGATTGCTTAAGCAATGAAAGCTTAGCGAACTCGGGATTGGCCCGAATCGCGGCTAAGCTTACCGGCACCGTAACGGGCCTAATCGGTTTGACGTCGACCATGCCGAGCTTGCCGCTTTTATCCGCCGGATCCGGGTAGAATGTTTTGATGACCTCGACGATACCTACGATCTCCTTGCCTTCGTTAGAATGGTAAAAAAAGGCACGGTCGCCGAGTTGCATCGCGCGCAGATTGTTCAGCGCCTGGGGATTGCGAACGCCGTCCCAATTGGTGTGCCCGTCCTTGAGCAGCCGATCCCAAGAGTAGCTCGACGGTTCCGATTTGAGCAGCCAATAGGCCATTGTTCCCTTGCCCCGATCAGTATAACGGATAGTCGGCTTGATCCTCATAGACTGAACCAGCCTTGGTCTGGAAGCTCGCGATCAGGCTGAAGCGCTCGACTTGGAGCGGTTCGGCGCGGAATTGAGCGCTCGCCGTAAGAAAGTCGCGCAATTTGTCGAGTGGCGGGTCCCTGAGCCGCGCGAGCGTGACATGGGGTGCAAACTTGCGCGGCTCCGGGGGCAAGCCGACCCGAATCAGCGCCTGCTCGACTTTATGGCGCAACCCGGCGAGTTCCGAGGTGCGCTCGACCCCCGCCCATAAGCTGCGGGGCTTGTCGCCTGCACCGAAGACGCCTGTGCCGGCTATCTGCAATGTGAACCGGCGCGCGCTCAATCGCGACAATGCGTCGTCGACATCGGCGGCAGAGTCTTCGGAGACCTCACCGATGAAGCGCAACGTCAAGTGCAGGTTACCGGGGTCGACCCATTTCGTACCAGTGACCCCCGAACACAGCAGCGACAATTGCAGCTTCAGTTCCGGCGGAAAGCTTATTCCGACGAAGAGGCGCAACATGCAATCTGGCCGTCAAGCTGTGCTCAAGTGAAAAGAGTGAGCACACCGGTGTGGCCATAGAGCCTGTCTCGGGAGATTTCGCCATTCGCGAAAAAGCCGATCAGCGGGAAATCGCCCAAGCCTTCGCGGATCACCGCGGTTTCTACTCCGGCCTCGCCAAACAGCGCCGCCCCCCGTGCCACGCAGCTGACATAGATCCCAGCCTTCGGGGGTCCATTGAGCCGCCCGGCGAGTTGTCGCACCATGCGGGCCATGTCGCTCCGCGCGCTGTCGGGATCACGTCGGCAAAACAGGATCGGATCACCCGGCGCAATTTCCGCACCCAAAACCAGCCAGCCTCGGCCGGGGTCGATCGCTAGCAGGTTGCGAACGAGATAATCGCCAGTATCCGAACCGGGAACCGGCAGTCCGGCGAAAATCAGCCCGCCAATTCGCCGCAGGTCGCCAGCGAGGGCTGGCCCGATGTCCTCGGTGAAAACCATCGATGCCGGCCGGCCGTCTATGACCATGACGACGTTGTCACGCGCCTCGTCGATCCGATGCACGGCTCCGATGGGTATGCAGCCCTGCGTCAAGCCGGTCGCCACGGCGATTTCCGAAGTTAGCATCAGCCCGGCCATCCCATTCCCCGCGAGACCAGCGCTCTTGCACGTTCGGGCTAAGAGCGGGTGGGGGCAGCGGTGGGATACAAGACCGCCAACGAGGAAAGCTCCGCTAGCCGTCGCCGCGTCGATCGCCACCTTCGGCAGGTCCGGGCAGCGCGGATCGGCATGGACAAGAGCCAGTATCGGCTGAGATGCCTCGATCCAAGCGCCATGGCAGCGAGGCAGATCCGATCCAGGATCATCGGTTGTAGAGAAGATTTGGAAAGCGTCCGTTGGCAGGGCGGCCGTCATCGCCACCGCCGCCGGTTTATCGAAGATTTCCGCCTTCTCCGAGCAAATGCCGAGCCCCACTCCGCCGACCCAGCAATCTATCCCCGTATGCTCAGCGAGGCTGCGGACCAGTTCCGGCATAATGGGGGCGGCGGGCTCGGTGAGGTAAAGAATACCGAGATTAGCATCATCGGCCGCCGGCATTTCGGCGATGCATTGCTTCGCAAGCCCGCTTGGATCTCCTACGGCCGTTGTGGCGGTGAAGCCCGCGCTCACGACGCGCCCCTGATGAGACCGGCCACCACCGGGGCGATCCTGTCGACCAACACCGCGACCCCATGCTCGTTTGGATGGAGTCCATCCGGCTGGTTGAGTTCCGGTTTCATAGCCACACCCTCGAGAAAGAATGGATAGAGCGGCAAATGGTGGACGTGCGCAAGCTCTGGAAAGATCCGGTCGAAGGCCTGTTTGTATTCCTCGCCCCAGTTTGTGGGGGCGAGCATGCCGAGCAGCAACACTTTTGCGCCGCTCGCCTGAATTTTTTCGATGATCTTATCGAGGTTGCCCCGCACCGCCGCAGGCTCGATGCCGCGCAACGCGTCATTGGCGCCCAGCGCCAGGATCACGAGGTCAGGCTTGTCGGCTAACGCCCAGTCCAGGCGGGCGAGGCCCCCTGCAGTGGTATCACCGGAAACGCCAGCGTTGATGACACGCGCCTCGATCCCACGCTCGTGCAGCCAAGCCTGCAATTGCACCGGAAAAGCCTGTCCCGTCGGCAGCCCGTAACCGGCCGTAAGACTGTCGCCGAGGTCGAGGATCACCGGAACTCGCGCCATAACGGGGGCGGCAACGGAGATTAGCATCAGCCCGACGATCCCGAGCACGGGTGAAAAGAAGGCCCGGCTCGGTAGCGCGTTGAAAGCAGTCGCCGTCGCGCCATATCGTCGAGGGTTTTGGCGCCGGTTGTGGCGGATCGCATTATGCCAACCTATCTGCCGCGCCTTTCCTGGTTCGGACGAAGTATGACCACCTCCTCGCTTCAATCCGGCGGCCCGCTCGTGATGCTCGACGACTTGCGAGTGACTCTGGGGAGCGCTGCCGGACCCGTCAATATTCTCCGCGGGGTCTCGCTGAAGGTCGAGGCCGGCGAGACGGTCAGCATCGTCGGTCCATCCGGGTCGGGGAAGTCTACATTACTGATGGTGGTTGGCGGCCTGGAGCGTCCGAGCGCTGGACGAGTTTGTATCGACGGATGTGATCTCGACGCGCTCAGTGAGGACGCGCTTGCGCGGCTCCGCCGCGAATGCATTGGCATCGTCTTCCAGTCCTTTCATCTGATCCCAACGATGACGGCATTGGAGAATGTCGCTCTTCCTCTCGAGCTGAGCAGCCGCAAGGATGCTTTTGCTGCTGCCGCCGAGGCCCTGGGCGCGGTGGGGCTCGGCCATCGAAAAGCCCACTACCCCAGCCAGCTCTCTGGCGGCGAGCAGCAGCGGGTCGCAATTGCCCGGGCTTTCATCGCCGGGCCGAAACTGCTGCTTGCCGATGAGCCAACCGGAAACCTTGACGCGACGACAGGCCGCCTCGTCATTGATTGCCTGTTCGAGCACCAGGCTCGCCATGGCACTACCTTCATGTTGATTACGCACGATCCGAGCATTGCCGAACGGTGCGAGCGGCAGGTTTGCCTGTTGGATGGCAGGGTCGTCGAAGATCGGCGCACCGCTCAGAAGCGGATTGGCGCGATGCGGCGCGTTCTGTGAATTCCCGCTTGTACGCCCTCCAGCTTGCGCGGCGAGAGCTGCGCGGCGGGATCCGTGGGCTGGGCGTGTTTCTCGGCTGCCTCGTCCTTGGCGTGACCGCGATCGCGGCGATCGGCTCTGTCGCCGCTTCGGTCACGGCGGCAATCAAAGCGGACGCCCGCGACCTGCTCGGTGGCGATGCCGAGGCACGGCTCGCCTATCGCAGGGCCGACTCTGCCGAGCACGAGTTCCTGTCGCAAAGCGGCGCGGTCTCCGAGATCGCCACGATGCGGTCAATGGCGCGCACACCGGATGGCGGCCGGCGCAGTTTGATCGAGCTCAAAGCCGTTGACCAGGCCTACCCACTTTACGGAACGCTTGTTCTTTCGCCGGCGCAGAACCTCGCCGCCGCACTCGGCCCGCACGAAGGCATTTACGGCGCGGCGGTTGATTCCGCCATCCTCAGCCGGATCGGTCTGAAAATCGGCGACAACATCAAGATTGGAGATGCGGTATTGCAACTGCGCGCCACCATCGTGCGGGAGCCGGATGCCGCAATGGGCGGGCTCATCTTCGGCCCGCGTGTGCTAGTCTCATCGAACGCGCTCGTCGCAACGGGTCTGATCAGGCCGGGCGCGCTCGTGAATTATCATTACCGATTGCGGCTTCCCGGCGGGGCCGACCCGCGAGCTTGGGCGGCGGCGGCGCGTGCCGCGTTTCCCCAGGCTGGTTGGCAGATTCGCAGCTTTGGAGAAGCCTCCCCTTCCTTGCAGCGATTGATCGATCGTGTCGGGATGTTTCTGAGCCTCGTTGGCTTGACGGCTTTGCTCGTCGGCGGCGTCGGGATAGGCAATGCCGTTAGGGGCTACATCGCCGGGAAGACCACAACGATCGCCACGCTCAAATGCTTGGGAGCTTCGAACCGGCTCGTCTTCGCCGCCTATTTCGCCGAGATCATGGCGGTTGCCCTCCTCGGTATAGCGATAGCGATCGTGCTCGGCGCGCTGGCGCCGCTCGCCGCCGCGCCGCTGCTCTCGGGTGTGCTCCCGGTTTCACTCAGGATTGCGGTCTACCCGGCCCCGTTGGCCGTGGCTGCGCTGTTTGGGGTCTTGGCGACTCTCGTCTTCTCGCTGTGGCCTCTCGCCGCAATAGGCCGCATTTCAGCTGGAGCATTGTTCCGCGACACCGTGGATCGCACGCGCCGCCGTATCCCGTTCACTGTTCTCGGGACGACGGCGGTTCTGATGGTGGGGTTCGCTGTCCTGGCCGTTGTCACCGCGCACGATCGCAGAGTCGCGCTTTGGTTTGTTGGCGGCGCAATCGCTGCGTTTGCTTTCTTTTGGGCGGCAGGGGCAGCCATCATGTCCTTTGCTGGGAAGCTCGGACGGCCGCGGCGGCCGACGCTACGTCTGGCTTTAGCCAACCTGCACCGCCCCGGTGCGCCGACCGCTCAGATCCTGGTCTCGTTAGGGATCGGACTGACGGTGCTCGTGGCCGTAGCGCTAATCGAGGGAAATCTCGCCCGCGAGGTTGAGAGCCGACTCCCGGCCGAGGCCCCCGCCTTCTTTTTTATCGATATCCAGCCGGATCAACTGGCCGGTTTTGCCAAGATCGTGAGTGCTACCCCGGGCGCGCATTTCGACGAGGTACCGATGATGCGCGGGCGGATAACCCGGCTCAATGGAATCCCGGTGGAAGAGGCGGCGGTGGCGCCTGAAGCGCAATGGGCATTGCGGAGCGATCGCGGGCTGACTTACGCCGCGACCCTGCCGCGAGGCTCGCAGATCGCGGCTGGCAGGTGGTGGTCGCCCGATTACCAAGGCCCACCGCTGGTCTCGTTCGATGCGGCCTTGGCCCGCGGCATGGGACTCAAGGTCGGTGACACTCTCACCGTCAACCTGCTCGGCCGGGAAATTACCGCGACGATCGCCAATCTGCGCTCGATCGATTGGGAGCGGCTCGGCATCAACTTTGTCATGGTGTTTGCCCCCGGAACGTTGGAGCACGCGCCGCAGACCCATCTCGCCGCCGTCTACCTGCCGCAGGCAGAGGAGGAGGACCTGGTGCGTGCGGTGACTGAGGGCTTTCCGAACATCTCGGCCATCCATGTCCGCGAAGCTCTCGCGGCGGTCGACCGTATCATCAGCGTGATCGGACATGCCGTCCGGCTAACCGCGCTCGTCACCGTCGCTGCGGGTGCACTCGTTCTCGGCGGAGCGGTTGCCGCCGGCCATCACCGCCGCGTCTATGATGCGGTGGTTCTCAAGGTACTCGGTGCGACCCGCGGCGCAATCACCCGCGCCTTTCTGATCGAGCATGGAATCATCGGCATAGTTGCAGCGATTGTCGCAAGCGCACTCGGCACCGTCGCCGCCTATTTCGTGGTGACTCGGCTGATGAAGACGGACTGGGTCTTTCTGCCCGCCCCGCTAGTTTGGACCGTGGCGGCCGCTACCCTGTTGACCGTGGCGCTCGGCTTTGCCGGAACCTGGCGGGCGCTTGGCGCAAAGCCCGCGCCCTATTTGCGCAACGAATAACCCGCCTTCCTCGTTCCTCGCGGACGGCAAACTGCAAGGGTGAGGCCCCAATGGCCGGTTATTGAAAAGATCCCGTTTTGTGCCAATATCGCTGGCGTGAGGAATCATCCTCGCTTTCGCTTCTCTCCTTGGAGGGGGTATATGGCTTTAGGTTCGCAGCGCCGCTGGACGGTGCGGTCGGCGGACGCCCAAGT
>JBARIB010000930.1:0-6789 GCA_049799535.1 Allostellaceae bacterium
CCGCCTGTTGCGCTGCCTCGATCCAATGTTCCAGGCCCTCCACCGTATCCACGAGCGCGTAGGTGCGCGGCGCCGTAAACGGCGGCACTTCGGGGATAACCGGTTCCGGCCGGTCGGGAAGCGCAACCGCAGTTGCCATCGACAGCCGCTGGGTCATGCGCGCTGCCAGGGCACGGAATTCCATCTCGCGCAGGAACGGCAATAGCTTTTCGGGGTCGAGCGGCTTTACCCTCAACGCCGAGAGCGCACAAGGCAGGGGAACATCGTCGTCAAGCTTGACAAGTTCCTTGGACAACCGTGCGTTCTTTTCGTTCTCGATCAGCGTCTGACGGCGCTTCGGTTGCTTGATCTCGGCCGCGCGCGCCAGCAATGTCTCGAGATCGCCATAGGTGTTGATCAGCTCGGCGGCGGTTTTGACCCCGATGCCGGGAACACCCGGAACGTTATCCACGCTGTCGCCGCACAACGCCTGCACGTCGATGACGTGTTCCGGCCCGACACCGAACCTTTCGCGCACCTCGGCAATGCCGATCGGGCGGTTCTTGATGGGGTCGAGCATGGTGACCTTGTCGGTCACCAGCTGCATCAAGTCCTTGTCGGAGGACACGATCGTGACCTTGGCACCCGCCGCAACGGCGTGCCGAGCATAGGTAGCGATCAGATCGTCGGCTTCGAAATCGTCGAGCTCGATCTGACAAACGCTGAACGCATCGGTGGCACGCCGCACCAGCCCGAATTGCGGGACTAGATCGGGGGCCGGATCCGGCCGCTGCGCCTTGTATTGGTCATAAACGCGGTTGCGAAACGAGCTGCCGGAAGCGTCAAAAACCACCGCGATGTGGTCGGCGTCGGTCTCGCTAAGTAGTTTGGCCAGCATGTTGCTGAAACCGAGCACCGCGCTGGTTGGGGTCCCATCCGAGCGAGACAACGGCGGCAGAGCGTGATAGGCCCGAAATATGAAACCGGAACCATCGACCAGAAAAACGTGATGCGGGGCCGCCGAAGGCGGATGCCCGGTGACGCTTGGCCGTGCCTCCGAAGCGAGCGATTCAAGGAGATCGTCCACAGTTCATTCACCAATACACTGGCATTCAAGCATTGCGCGATTCCGATACCCTTGGCGGCGTTGTCGCCTCGGGGGTACTAGTGTCGTTCATCGCGCGATTGACGAAAAGACGCGAACAATAGGGGCACTCGACTTTGCCGTCATGCCCGAGATGGAGAAATACCCTCGGATGCCCGAGCGGCCCGCCGCCGCCGTTGCAGGCGGCGACTGTCCCGTCAATGTAGATGGTTTCGAATGGTCCCATGTGCGACCGCAAAGTTGCCTATTCGGCACCATGGGTGCCGCTTGATCGATCCGACGAACCCGATGATACCCGCTGATGCGGCACAATCAATCGTCCCCTCCCGGAACCGGGAACGCGTGTGCGGACTAAGGAAAAACGCGTGAGCGGCGGACGGATCGCCTCAGGCCTTGTCTGGGCTTGGGTGGTCGTAGCAGTGTGGTCCTCGGCTGGGTGTGCGCCGACGATCGACGAGGATGCGCGCTTCGCCGGGATCGGCACGACACGCGCAGCAGCCGTCCCGAGGCCAATTCCGCAATTCACCGAGACAGAGTTTGTGACGGCCGACGGGCAAGTGCTGCCGTTGCGCAAATGGCTGCCGCAGGGTGAGGTCAGGGGGGTGATTCTCGCATTGCATGGCTTCAACGATTACAGCAATGCCTTTGAAGCGGCGGGCGAGGCCTGGGCCAAGCGCGGGATCGCCACTTACGCCTATGACCAGCGCGGCTTTGGCGCCGCACCTGGACGGGGCTTCTGGTCGGGGCGGGCTGCGCTCACCGCCGACGCTGCCACGGCGGCACGGGTCTTGCGCCGGCTTTATCCCGGTGTACCGCTCTACCTGCTCGGAGACAGCATGGGCGGAGCGGTGGCCATCGTGGCAATGACCGGCGAGAGTGGTACGCCCGCCCCTGATGTCGACGGCATCATCTTGACGGCTCCAGCGGTATGGGGCCGCGCGACGATGGACCTCCTGCCGAGGCTGGCGCTATGGGCCGGGGTGCGTCTGGCGCCGGGGCTCACCTTGACCGGCCGAGGTCTCGGGATCAAGGCGTCGGACAATATAGCGATGCTGCGCGCGCTGGCGCGGGATCCGATGGTGATCAAAGCGACGCGTGTCGACACCATCTACGGTCTCGTCGATTTGATGGATGCCGCACTGGATGCTGCACCTCTTCTCGATGCACCGATGTTGGTCATGTATGGGGCAAAGGACGAGGTGGTGCCGAAAGCCCCGATCCGGCGCTTTGTCGCCAGCCTGCCGCCGCAATATCGCCGGCGGGCGCGCCTCGCGTGGTACGAGGACGGTTATCACATGCTCTTGCGCGATCTCGAAGGTCCGGTGGTGATCGGCGACGTCGCGAGTTGGGTGCTGGCTCCTGCGCGGCCGCTGCCCTCCGGCGCCGACGGTGCGCCCGCGGAAGCTTTCCTGCGCGGCAGCGGCCAAATCTCGTTTTTCCAACCCTGACACATGCATCCCATCCTAGTCCTTCAGCTGTTGTTCTTGCTGATGTTAGCCAACGGCACGCCGGTGATCGCCAAAAAGATCCTTCGCGACCGCTGCAGCTATCCCCTCGACGGCCATCTCTGCTTTACGGATGGTCGCCCATTGCTCGGCCGTTCGAAAACGATCCGCGGTGTCGTATTAGCTGTTCTTGTAACGACGGCGGGCGGGCCGCTCATCGGACTCGGCTGGGAGATCGGATTGCTGGTCGGGATCTTCGCGATGGCCGGCGACGTTTTTTCCAGTTTTTCCAAGCGCCGCCTCGGGTTGCTTTCGAGCAGCCGCGCCACCGGCCTCGACCAAGTCCCGGAATCATTGTTTCCGCTGCTCGCCTGCCGGGGTCTACTGCCGTTGACGGCGGCAGACATTGTCGTTGGCGTCGTGATATTTATTGTTGGCGAGGTGGTGCTTTCCCGGTTGCTTTACGCCTACCGCCTGCGCGACCGCCCCTACTAAAAAGGCCGCTCATCGCGAACCAGACGCAGCAGCGCAATTTCCGGCGGACAGTTGAGCCGTACCGGGAGGATCGAGGATCCGACGCCCCGCGAGGTGTAGCCAACCATATCGTGATATTTCCAGGACCCGGCCCCCAAGCGCCGCGGGAGAACCGAATCGAGCGTTATCGGGATAGCGCCGGGTAGGCAAATCTGGCCGCCATGGGTATGCCCGCTCAGCAGCAGTTTGAACCCGGCATGCGCCGCCTGCCGGTAGATCTCGGGCGTATGCGACAGCAGGATCGAAAATTCCGAATCGGGAACGCGGGAGACGGCTTTCTCGATATTGTCTACTCGGTAGAAGTGGGCATCGTCGACGCCGACCAAATGAATACGCTCTCCAACGCGTTCCAGCACCGCCGCCTCGTTCAGCAGCATGCGCACGCCCATTTCCTCGAGAGCCGGCACCATGCGTATCGTGTCATGGTTACCCAAAACGCCATATAGCGGTGCCTCGATGCGCTCGCGAATCCGCGCCAGGCCCTCAATCACCGCGTCGAATGGACCGAAGGTCTTGCCTCGGTAGTCGCCGGTCAGAACGCAGATGTCGTATGCGAGGGCCGGAAGCAGCTCCACCAGCCGTTCCATCGCCCCTTCACTTATGTCGACATGCAAATCGCTGAGCTGCAGGATTGTGAAGCCGTCAAATGCCGGCGGCAACGCATGCAAGCGGATGTCTTGATGCTGTATTTGAACGTTTTCGGCATTTTTCCGCGCGCGCCAATAAAGCCCGGTCAGCTTTAAGGCGGTTCGGATGATCTTCGGGCTGAGATACCAGTTTTCAGGATGAAAGAAGTTGGTGCCGTGACCAAAAACTCGGCCCTCGAGGTCCTCCTCGATGCCGAGCCGCTGGCCCGCATGCACGCGCCCGAGCCGCAGTTCCAATTTTTCCAGAATGTCACCCTCGCCCCATGGGCGGACGCGGTCCGGCAGTTTTTCAACGAGTGAAAGATCCATTTATCCCCCCGGCGCACCCGACATGCGCCCCTCGGGCAGGCCGGCAAGCCCGATCGGCGACGGAATCGCGCCAAAACTTTGTCGAATGCAAGGCAAGGGCTAACGAGCGATCGCCAGCCGGTAAGATGCGGTGCACCCGGCGGTAACGTCCTTGCATCGGCACCTTCGGGGCTGTATCCCATGCCTGCCAGGGTCGTGCGCGACCATGCGCCGGCACCCGTAGCTCAGCTGGATAGAGCGCTGCCCTCCGAAGGCAGAGGTCGTGAGTTCGAATCTCGCCGGGTGCGCCAATCTCATCAATTGAACTCGGCCAAGAATACCCAGAGCTTCATCGAAAGCAACCCGCAGGTAATAATAGGCCCTGACCCACCAAAGCAGGATGACCCTAATGGGCCACCGTAAATGAACGGTTGCCCCGGCAGCGGTCATCCTTAAATTCGCAGAGAAAAGGAGGGCCGCGCCTACCCCCGCCTGGTCCTGGCACACATTGGGGGCACCCGCGTTACGGTCGGGGTACTGTCGCCGAAATCGATGCTGGTCTGCGCCAGTGCATGGTGCGTAATCGGCGGTGATTGCAATCTTGTGCAGATGGGCGGCGCCGTTTTCGGTGCCCGCGACCTGCATGTCGTTCTGGTTAAAGATGATCGCCGAGGCGGGCACGATCAATGCCGGCGACTGGTGCGGTATCTTCAGCTCGACAGTGCAATGGATCCCCGGCTGTAACGCGCCGCTTGGATTGGGGACGTCGACCTCGGTCAGCAGGGTTCGTGTTCCCGGCTGCATCATGATAGGCCGCCCCCGCCCCCGCGGTTGGGTCGCGGATGCACGCCGAATAAAACCGGGTAAGATCGGTAAAGAGGGCTAGCTTAGGCGGCGGATTGATCTGGTCGGATTTACCAAAATTTACCCGGAATAATTTGCGACGGCCCTCCAGCAGCAACACATCCGATACCGGCAAAAGCGTTAGCCCCATCGGGTGCTTCAGACTTCCGATGCGGGGCCGCGATAACAGGAGTCGTCGATGCGACAGTTACCTAAGACTGGAGTCCGAGCCGGGATCGGACGGGCTCTCAGGAACACTGCAGCTGCTGCGCTGTGCTGCGCTGCGCTGTGCCAACCAAACTTCGCGTACGCCGCGCACGGCGGCGGCGGAGGTTTTCACGGCGGCGGCGGCGGATTCCACGGCGGCGGATTCCACGGCGGATGGCATGGGGCCTTCGCCGGCGTGCACAATCGTGTTGGAAACGGGGGTCACTGGTATCACGGCTGGCATGGCGGGCGCTATGGCTGGTGGCTAGCCGGCCCCGGGCTGGCATGGACGTATTACGAATATCCATGGTGGGGCTATTATCCGGACTACGGCTATAACGGCTATTATGACTACAGCCAGCCCTACGCCAGCCAGACCTGGTATTACTGCTCCGATCCGGCTGGATATTACCCCTACGTGACACAATGCAATACGGGCTGGCAGGCCGTTCCAGCCAGCTGAGGTAATAACCGATGATTTCACCCGGCTGCATCCCCAGCAGCCGGGTGAGACCCATTGATGGTTACTGCGGTGTGTAGCCGTTGAGTTCCCGGCCGATCGCCTGCTCTTGCCGCCCCAGCCCTGACGGGTTCTGTTGCAATAACTCGCGCTGCGCCCCCATCAGTCCAGTGGCGTAGTCCTCTCGCATCTGCTGTTGAAGCGGATTATCCGTCGGCGTGGATAACGACATGCTGGGGTTGATGGCATGCAGCTGGGCAGGCGGTGCGATCCCGCGTTCTTGAGCAGCAACGGGGTTCACCGCCAGGCAGGCGAGGATTGCTATCGCTGAAGCTGACACGAATGAGATTTTCATTGAAGTATCTCCTGTGAACGTGAAGGCGCGGCTTGCAGATTTGCCGCCTTGCCGGATCGTTGTGAGTGCCGGCCGGGGAAGAACCCGGTCATCGCTCGCAGCGCTTCGCGGCCACGAGCAACTCGCGAACGGACCGTCCCGACCGGGAGGTTTTCGATCGATGCGGCTTCGTCATAGCGCCTCCCCTCCAGTCCGACGAGCAGGATTACCGCTTGTTGCTCCTGCGGCAGTTTGGCGATTGCGCGCTCCAGATCGCGCAGCTCGAGCCTCGCGGTCTGATTGGGGGCGAGGGCCGGATTGTGACGAGTTTTCTGCAGTTCCGTGTCGGCGCGTTGACGCGCGTCGCGCCGAGTGAGACTGACGTGTTGATGGTGCAGAATAGTGAATAGCCAGGCGCGAAGATCGGTGCCCTGCTCCCATAAGTCGATTTTGGCGAGGGCTCTGGTGATGCACTCCTGCACGAGATCGTCTGCAGCGACGGTATCACGCGTCAAGACCCGCGCGTAGCGTGTAAGACGCGGCATGAGGGCCCCGATCTCTTCGCCGATCTTTTGATTCGGTGCAAGGGGTCGCGGCAGAGCCGATCCCCTCATTGTGGGAGCACGATGGCTCCCGTTCCTCGCGGTGGCGTGCAGAGTGTGCAAATCCATCATATGGGCTACCAATTGTGTCCCGCAGGTTCGTAAGCAGAGCTGTCGCGATCCAATGACGGCGAGCCGCACCCCGATGATCTAATCACCATTATCCGCCGAGCGGCGTTAACTAGCGTAAACTGCGGTAAATTAGAGTGAAGGGCTGCGAAAGAGGCTGGTCGCCGTCAACTCGAAGCGGACAGCAGTGGCGGTCGTGGACCCGAAGGGATTCGACCGACCGATCGAGCGTGTACTCTGCGCCGGCATTCCAGTCTTCAGCTACAAGGCTGATGC
>JBARIB010000931.1:0-2222 GCA_049799535.1 Allostellaceae bacterium
GTCGTTACAGGCCACTAGGCGTCATACTGTCGATCGGCATCGTGAAAAAGAACGCGATCATTATGATCGATTTCGTGCTCGACGCCGAGCGCAACCTAGGTTTGACTTCGCGCGAAGCGATCTATCAGGCCTGCCTCAAACGATTCCGGCCGATCCTTATGACGACGATGGCGGCGATATTCGGGGCGGCGCCGCTCGCGGTCGGCTTCGGCGGGGTCTCGGAATTGCGCCGTCCTCTCGGAATTACGATCGTCGGGGGGCTGCTCGTGAGCCAGCTGCTGAGCCTCTACACGACGCCCGTGATCTATCGCTACCTCGACCACCTTCGGCTCTGGGTACGACGCCCGTAGCGGATCCACGACCCGGCTCGCTGACGAGCGCCTCCCCGAACCCGAGGAATGAATTTTAGGGGACTAAATTTTTAGCCTGCCTTCCAAGAGCAAAGTGGCACGCGTCTACAACCAAGTAGTACGGCGGAGCAGTGCACGTGGACCCGGTCTCATGCGATCAATCGCTCGGATGCGGAGTTAATCGCGTTTGCTAAAGCCGCAGGCAGAGGCGGCAGTTGGCGCCTGTCACGCGGGCGTCCGCGTCATGGTCGCAGAGCTGGCAGAGAAAGCAAATCAATGCTTCTTGCTCGCGGTTATCAGCGTGCCAGCATCGTCAAAGGCGTCGCTCAGGGGACCGCACCTTCAGCTTGCCTTCTACAACCAAAGTGGTACGCGCCTACAAAAAGCGTAGAACGGCAGAGTAGTGCATCAAGAAGGCAAGGTACAATCTAGCGGAGGCGGCTCTCTGCGGATCAATCGCTCAGCTGCGGAGCTAATCGCGCTTCCCTAAGCTGCACGCAGGGGCGTCAGCACCTATGCCTCCAGAACTTCACGGACCGTGATATGGCGACGGTCACTAGGTTGCAACTAGATTTCACAAATCGTGAGCCCGGTACTAAGATGAAGCAACTGTGGGGGGAGTTCGGGCATTAGGGCGACCGAGCATATCGCGACGCGACTGCGCCACACTCGCGAGGCCATCGGACTTAACCAAACAGACTTCGCGAAACGCGCCAATTTGAAACAAAACCGATATAACCAATATGAGACCGGAACTCGGCCGCTAACCATCGATGCCGCCCACAGAATCTGCGACGAATACGGTGTCACCTGGATTGGCTCTATCGCGGCGATCGCTCGCGGCTGCCCCATCATCTCGCTATCGATATCGCGCGAATCGAAGCTGCCGAATCTGAACATTAACCATCACTAAACGTGACTTTTTTCATTGACGGAATCACTGGTTTTGTAAATAGTTTGTCTCCCAAACACGCGCACCGAGGAGAGAGCAGATGGGCCTGGGTGACGACTGTGAAGTAGGCAAGTTCCCGCGCGGAGATCCTCGGCTCGGGCAAACCACTGGGCCGATTTTCTCGCTAAACGAGGCATGGTTCCACACCCTCGACAGGTGCGTCATCGACGGCCCTCTGAGCGAGGTCATCCTTCCCTTGATGGCAACTGCTTCTTTGTCGGCGCAATGCACGCAGTTCTCTTGCTGCAGAAGGGTCATGGCGATTAGCTAACTTCCGATATTGCTGGCTTCATCGTGGAACAGCCGCAGTACTGAGCACCACCGACTGGTGCGGTAGTTTCAAACTACGCACCGATGCCGAGTCCGAGCCGGAGAAGGAGGAATTCTGATGGAGGAGCAAGCTCGCCTCGCGCTCGAGACCAAGCAGAGCGAATGGCCGGTTAAGCGGCCACTACCCGCACCGCCATCGGACAGCCCTTCCACGGTTTTGGCGCTGGTTGAAAGGATCGCGCTCGATCCCCGTGCCAATGTCGAAAAGCTCGAACGCGTGATGGCAATGTTCGAGCGGCTCAAGGCGAAAGAGGCCGAGCTTGCATACAACGCAGCGAAGGGCCGGATCCTCAAAAAGCTCGCCGGCATCAAGATCGTCAAGAACAGGTCAGCTGTCTACGAAATCGACAAAGGCAAGCCGCAAAAGGGCACCTATGAAGTCTTCAAATACGCGCCGTTGGAGGAGATCGACAGACATTTGCGGCCGCTTTTGGCGGAAGAGAATATGGATCTCTCCTATTCCGACGAACCGCAGGAGGGCAGCGGCATCCTGATCCGCGGCCGTCTGAAACACCTGCCGGGCGGCCATTATGAACATTCCTTCATGCCGGCCCCGCCGGACACGACCGGCGGCAAATCGGACGTGCAGG
>JBARIB010000932.1:0-1699 GCA_049799535.1 Allostellaceae bacterium
CCGGTCGACCAGTGCAGCGCCATCTGGCCGCGCAAATGCAGTGCGGCGTGCGCGATCAATAGCGCGATCAGTTCGGGGCGCAATTCGCCGACGCGGCGGGCGCGTGCCTCCTTGTGCTCGCGCGCCTCTTTATCGCGATTAAAGACCGGCAGGTCGACCAGCCATTGCTGCGGCCTCTCCTTGCACCAGGCGAGGAATGAATGGACCAGATCGATATAACGCTCGCGGGTTACCGCGGCGCGACCGGCCATCCGTTTCTCGACAAACTCGACCCACTCTTTCTCGCTGATATCGGTCAGCCGCCGCGCCCCGAATTTGGCGTTGAGCTCTTTGATCCGCTGGCCGTCGATCGCGTTGAACGGGCGCTTGCGCTTGCGGTTCAGATAGGCGTCCGCCGCGACCGCGAGCGGAACGGTAGGACGGATCCCCCAGAGGACCGCGTCGCGGATTTCCTGCTCTTTTTGCCGGCGGAGCTCGTCGGCCGCCTCGCGGTTTTCGGCGATAGCGGCCAGGCTTGTACTCGCGCGGACGCGGATGCTGCGTCCCTTGATGCGAATCCGCCCGCTGAGGTGAAAATGTCCGTCGCGCTCAATGACGGCGATCCCGGCGGGTCGCCGGGCGGGTCGTCGCGCTCGGCTGCCGGCTTGATCAACGCCGCGCGCAACGCCTGATATTCGTGCTCGTCCCATCGCGGACTCCTGCCGACGTGGTGATGATATTGCAGTCGCGGCACGAGCCGACGGCGGTCCTCGGCAAGCTGGGCCTGTAGCCAGCGCGGCGATTTACCGAGGCGCGCCGCGACGTCGGCCAGCGGGATGTCGTCAGGTGCGGGCCTATTTTTTTGATTTTCGCGAGGACCTGCCGATATCGGCGGCATTTGGCGCCTCCGTGATTTCCGTTTCCGCGGGCTCAAGGTCGACCTTACTGACATCGACGATTTCCCCGTGGCGGCGGGTGATCATCACCGCCTTGCCGTCGTCGCCGATTCTGACGCTCTGCTGGCCGAGGTAAATCGGACGCGTAATTCCGTCGATACCATAGATTTTGCGGACCTCACGGAGAAGGTCGCGAAGCTCGTCCAGCTGCCAGTCGATATCTTCGATCGCCTCGTCAAGGCGGGCCACCGGGCTATCCTTGCCGACCACGAGCTGGCCGTGATCGCCATCAAAGGACCGCCACAGCCGATATTCAATTTCCCGCGCTAAACTTTTGCCGGACCGCTTCGCGGCCTCTTGGAGTGCGCGCTTCAGTAAAGCGGTCGTTCGAATGGAAAGCGGGGTTTGTTTAGCCTCACCGGGGTTGTGGCGCGGGCGCCCCGGCGGTCGCGGTCGATTGGGGCCGGGTGGCGCGCTGTCGGGCAAATCTGTTCCCGGACGATCCCGATGTTTCTCCATACATCACTCGTAATCGAAAACCGTTGACGAGGCAAGAGCGTTCCGGCACGTTCCAGCCGAGACGAGAAGGAGATCAGCAATGCCGAGTGCCGGCGAGAGCGAGGACAGCCGGGAAAACCCGATCGAGCTGGTGCGTGTCCGGGTTTTGCCGGGCCGCAGGCCGCGGGTGGATCGAAGAAATGCCGCCCTTTACTTGAACCGTAGCCCGAAGACCCTCGCGCAATGGGCGCTGCAGCGCAGAGGTCCGCCGCCCCACAAAGACACCGTCAGCGGTCGGGTCTTTTATTACCTCGACGACTTAGACG
>JBARIB010000933.1:0-5559 GCA_049799535.1 Allostellaceae bacterium
GACCGCCAAGAATGGGGGCTGTGGCTCGATCCGACCGAAGGCATGATTGGATGGCCATCCTTTCAGACCAAGGATGGCAAGATGTACGGACGGGTCTGGGCGCCGAGCAACAGCCGTGTCCCGCCGCGAAAAATGGAGGAGACCCTGCAGTACGTCGACCATGTCGAACAACGCCAATTGCAGATGATGCTTTACGGTGGGCCGACTGGCGGCACACCGCCCGCCCCTGAGACCGAGTACATCCTCGTCAGCGCCATTGAAGCGGCAGGTCAGGCCTGGGTCGAGATCGACGCTGGCATCGACATCAACCCAGCCGCGCTGACGCTCCCGAGCGTCCCGCTGGCTGCCTGAACCGAATCACGCATGAGCGCCGCATCCGACAATACCGGCCCCACCATCCTCGACGCGCTGGGCAGTGGCTTGCCGATGCTGCTGCTGCAGTTCCTCTTGGTGCTGGCGCTGTTGGTGGCGGGTATCTTCATCTACATGGCTGTCACCCCGTTTCACGAGCGCGAGCTGTTGCGTAACGGCAACCCTGCCGCGGCGACGGTGCTCGGGGGTGCTCTCGTAGCATTGGCGATCCCGCTTGCCGCGCTTTTGGCGACCACCGGGGCGCTGCTCGACATCTTGGTGTGGGGTGTGGTGGCCGTCTTGCTTCAGCTATTGACGGTCGTCATCTTATTGCATTTGCTTCGCGGGATGCGCGCGATGATCGAAGCTGGACAGGTTGCCGCAGCAATTCCGCTGGTCGCTGCCCAAATCTCCATTGGTCTTCTGAACGCCGCAGCAATGGTGCCGGCTTGATCGCACCGAACCAGGAGGAGGCTCATGCTCACTTTCTTCAGCAATCTGGTCGGTGTGAAGGCCGACAAGGCCATGCAGGCCGGCGTCGAGGCGCTCGTGCGATGGGATCCGCAATCAGCCAGCGAGGCAGAACTGCGCACGATGGAGCAGCATCTCGACGACCTCGGCCGGCAGGTGGCAACCGCGCGACAGAGCTATGACAAGGAGCTGAAGGAGGCCGAAGCGATCCAAGCCCTGTCGCACCAGCGCATGGTCGCGGCGGAGCAGCTGGAGAAGCAGATTGCGGCAGAGATCGATCCCACACGCAAGGCGGGGCTTGAGCGGAGTCTGGCAACTCTGGTCACAATGCTGGAGCAGATGACGCCGGAGATCGAGCGGGAAAAGAAGGACGCCGCCGACGCCAAGGATTTCCTCGAAATGCTCGAGAAGACCTATGCGGAGGCGGGCGGCAAGCTGAGACAAGGCCGGTCCGAGTTGGAACGTGCACGCCGGGACATGGCGCGCGCGGGGCAACAGCGCCAAGTAGCCGAGCAGCAAGCCGAGGCGGCGCGCCGTGCGGCGGGGCTGACGAGCGCGACGAGCAGCATGACGGTCGCGCTAAAGGCGATGCAGGATGCCGCCAATAGGGATCTCGCCTCAGCCGATGCGGCAACGGCCAAGGCGAGGCTGTTGCGCCCGACGCAGCCGGAACAGGACGATCCGAACATCGCGGCCGCCCTTGCCGCCGCATCCGGCAAGTCTCCGGCGCCGCAGAGCCTAAGTGACCGGCTGGCCGCCCTCAAGGCGCGAGGTGGGGGCTGATGCTTTCCGGTAAGAGCGGATGGCTTGAGCCGTTGGACGTCGAGTGGGTGTCGCCCTAGGCGGCATCGTGGAAGATAATGCCGAGAGTGTAGCGATGACCTGAGCGCAGGCGGCTGACCCCGTGCCGCATCATGACGCGGTAAGGTCCACGGTTGCCTTGAACGGGGCGATGGTGCACCGGGAAGATGACCGCCTGGCCCTGCTGTAACGGCACGACCTCGCCTCGCGACTGCGCCCGCGGCCGCTGTTCGAGCAGTAGGAATTCGCCGCCTGTGAAGTCTTCTCCCGGCGCGCTCAATAGGACCGTCAGCTGCAGCGGAAAGACCAGCTCGCCATACAGATCCTGATGCAGGCAGTTGTAGTCGCCAGGCTCGTATTTGAGCAGCAGCGGGGTCGGCCGCTGCTGGCCCGCCGCGTGGCATTCCCGTAGGTATGCGCCGAGTGAGGATGGAAACCGCCCCACCTCGTTCAGACAGGCGCGCCAACGATTGGCGATGGGAACGAGGTGAGGATAGATCGCCTGACGCAATTCCTCGACCGTAGCGGGGAGTGGATAGCGAAAGTATTGGTATTCGCCGCGGCCGAAGGCGTGGCGCTGCATGATCACGCGGCTGCGAAAAGCATCCTCCCGCGCGTAGAGCGCCGCGACCTCGCGGCACGCCGCGGGACTGAACAGCGGTGGAGTGGTCGCATATCCGCACTCGTCGAGCGAGGCCGCGACCTCATCCCACTCGATCGCCGCAGCCGGATCGGGTGCCGCCCGCGCCCTAAGCTGCGGCCTCATCGGACGGCTCCCGCCCTGCAGCGGCCCGCTCCCGGGCGAGCAAAGCGCGCTTGCGTTCGATCCCCCAACGATACCCGCCCAACTCGCCGTCACGGCGGATGACCCGGTGGCACGGCACGACCAGCGCAAGTTTGTTCGCCGCACAAGCCTGCGCGACGGCGCGCACAGCCTTTGGCTGGCCGAGCGCCGCGGCGATCTCAGTGTAGGTCACGGTTTTGCCGAGCGGGATTTTCTGCAATGCCCGCCACACCCGGGCCTGGAAAGCGGTGCCCTGAATGTCGAGCGGCAGGTCCAGGTTGCGATCGGGGGCGGTGATGAAACCGACGATCCGATCGGCCCAGTCCTTCAGCTCGACATCCCCCGGCGTCACCCTGGCGGCCGGGAAACGCTGGTGCAACGCGGCAATCAGGTGCTCGGGATCATCAGCGAGGGCGGTCATACAGACGCCGCGCGCGGTTGCCGCGACGAGCGCCCAGCCGAGTGGCGTCTCGACCGTCACATAGCGGATTGTCTCTCCGATGCCGCCGCGCCGCCATGTCGCCGGGGTCATGCCGAGCCCGGCCGGCGCCGCTTCATAGGCGCGCGAGCTCGACCCGAACCCGGCATCGTAGATCGCCTCGGTGACCGGCTTACCTGCTTCGAGCTTCTCGGCGAACCGGCCGAGCCGGTAGGTCCGCGCGTAATCCCGCGGCGTCGCGCCGGTGATTTGCTTGAAAACGCGGTGGAAATGAAACGGGCTGATGCCGGCTGCGTCGGCGAGTTCACCGAGGCTCGGCATCGTCTCGCTCTTTTGCAAGAGGGCGCAGGCACGCTCGACCGCCGCGAGGTGTCGCGAGGCGGCGGATTCTTCGGTCGGACGGCAGCGCTTGCAGGGCCGCAGCCCGGCCGCCTCGGCCTCCCCCGGCGTCTCGAAAAACATCGTGTTGCGGCGCAATGGCAGGCGCGATGTGCAGCCGGCCCGGCAATAGACGCCGGTCGTCCGCACCCCATAAAAGAACCTGCCGCCGGCGGCGGCATCGCGCCTCTCGAGCGCCGCCCAGCACTCATCGAAATCTAACATCTCTCCCTCCTCCGCATATCTGGTGAGGCTAAGATGGAGGAGAGGCAAAGTTCGCTCTATCCGGCGCTTGCTTTTTAATTCGGAGGGGTCGCGTAGCGTTTCGGCAGCATCGCATGGATGCCCTTGTTGCCGTCGACCAATTGCGTGACGCGCATATCGACGGCGAGGCTGCAGAACATGTAGGCATCCTCAGCCGGAAGGCTGAGGCGCTCGCCAATGAGAGCGATCATCTCGCGCAGCGCGGTCTTTGCGGCATCGTCGAGATCCTCGTTGAACCCCATTGTGATGTGATGCGTCGGCGTCTCGGCGCGCGGCAGAGCGAATTTAAGGTCCTTGCGGAGTACCAGGCGGAAGGTGCCGCTGAGCGCGGTTTCGAGCGCCGTGACGCAGACCTCACCATCGCCCTGAACGCCATGGCCATCGCCGGCCGAGAACAATGCGCCGGGCGCCCAGACCGGGAGGTACAATGTCGTGCCCGCGACTAGCTCCTTCAGATCCATATTGCCGCCGAACTCGCGCGGCACGATCGAGGTGACGGCGCCGTAGACCGGCGGTGGCGCGACCCCCATGACCCCGAAAAACGGCGCCAGCTCGATTTCGGCACCCCACGGCACCGTGGCCATGCCGCGCTGGCGGTCGATCCGGGTGTGCCAGATCCGGCGGATCGGGAAATCTTCCGGCAAAGTGCCGGAAAGCGGCCTGATCCGTGTGTAGCCCCAGTTCTGCCGGGGATCGATCGTCAGGATCTGAATTTCGAGCACGTCGCCGGGCTCGGCACCCTCGATCGCGATCGGCCCCGTCAGGATATGCGCGCCGAGCTTCGGCTCGAGCCCGCCGTGGATCGCCAAATGATCCGGCAGAACATCGAAACCGACGCCCTCCGGCAGCACATCAGGGCCGCCCGAGACGCACTCCAAGGTCACCGTATCGCCGGAGGCTACCGTCAGCACCGGCTTCAGCCCGGCATCGAAGAACCCCCAATGGCACGTCTCCGGGCTGGCCCGCACTACGTGATGCTGCGACATCGACAAACTCCAGCGCGATTTTCCGGCAGAGCTTAGCCCGATCTGGCGTGCGAGGCGACCGGCGATGCGGTGCAGGGGTTAGGCCGATGCGGGAACGATCGATATAGCGAGTGTTCGCCACGGCACCTCATGAACCCGGTCCGCATCAAATCGAGGCGCACCTGCCCTTAAGAGATCGGCAAATTCAGATCAGTTCCTCGCTTTCGGTGTCGCGCTGGTCCCGCCGGCGTTAGGATGTCGTCCCGTGTTTGAACGGCCAAACTGCTCGGCTTTTCTGAATTCACAGACTCTCGAGGCAAATGCTCGACATAGTTTTCTTGCTGATCAGCATTACCGTTCTGCTGGTTGTCATCGCTCTATGTCAGCCGCTAGCTGCTTATCTGAAACTACCGCCGCCCGTTCTTCTCGCCGTCGTCGGGTTGGCCTTGGGAGGATCCCCCGCACTCGTCGCGCAACTCGGCTGGTCAACCCAGACCGACGCACTCGCCGAAATTCCGGTCCGCTCTGAAATCTTCATAGACGTCTTCTTACCGCTGCTGGTTTTCGAGGCCGGGATTGCCACTGACGTTCGGCGAATGCTCGACGACGCGGCTCCAATCCTGCTCCTCGCGATCGTGGCCACTTTGGTTGCAACCGCAGTGGTTGGGTTGGCACTTTGGCCGCTTGCAGGGGTGCCGTTGGTGGTTTGTCTGCTGCTTGGCGCCGTCGTGTCGCCGACCGATCCCGCAGCGGTTATCGCCATCTTCCGCGATATCGGCGCCCCGGCGCGGCTGACCCGCCTCGTCGAGGGTGAGGCTCTCCTCAACGATGCGGCGGCAATCGCGCTATTCGTCGTCTTGCTCGGAATGATCGGGACTGCCCGTGAGTTGGATATTGGTTTGGGGCTGGAAGAGTTCTTCACGTCGTTCGTCGGCGGTGGTCTAGTAGGGCTGGTCGCCGGGCGCGCGCTTTTAGCGATCATTCCTTGGGTCCGGGACGATCGCCTTGCAGAAGCTTCCCTGACGCTAGCGCTCGCCTATGGCGTCTTCATCGGCGCCGAGCGCCTCTTACACGTGTCAGGTATCGTCGCCGCTCTCTCTTCCGGG
>JBARIB010000934.1:0-3132 GCA_049799535.1 Allostellaceae bacterium
CGCGCCGAGGCGATGCAGCCCGCACCGATGCAGGCCAGGCGGCGGCGGCCGAGGCGGCGCGCGATATCGACGTCTTCCATCAGGGGCAGCGGCGCGAAGCCGCCGACGGCATCATAGAGACCGCGAGCGATCAGCAGGCCCTGATCGCCATAGGGCAGCGCCAGTGACCGACAGCGCCAGGCGACGATCCGCGCCAGCCGCCGAGCCGCTGGCGATGGGTCGTCCAGCTCGAAATGGAAATAGCCCGCCCGGCTCCTCGCCTCGGATGAGGTGAGAAAGGCGGACACTCTATCCTCCCAGCCCGGCGCGAGGCGGGAGTCGGCATGTAAAAACAACAGCCATTCGCCCGAAGCCGCGCGGGCACCGGCCGCAAGCTGCGTTCCGCGCCCTCGTGCTGTACTGATAACGTGGGCGCCTCCGGCTTCGGCCAAGGCAACCGTCCCGTCAGATGATCCGCCGTCGACGACGATGACCTCCCTGACGATCGGCGTAGTCCGCAGAGCCGACAGTGGCTCCGCTAGTGTGTCGGCCGCGTTCAATGTCGGGATGATTACGGAGAGCGGCCGGCTGACCACAGATAGTTCTTGAATTGTTCTCACGACCGAGACATCATCAGGGTTATGGGTATGCCGGTCACTGTCGGGGTGCGCAAGGGACGCGGCGCAGCAAGCAACGAAAGCGGCCGCTTCGAAGCAGAAAAGCGCGTTTTGTTCGACGACGGCTGGGGCATTGCCGATGAAGAGCCAGCGCCGCTCACGACGTCTCTGACCGTCGATACGACACGCACGATCATTGCCCGCAACGACTCGCCGGACATCGGCTTCGACCGGTCCATTAATCCCTATCGCGGCTGCGAGCACGGTTGCATTTACTGCTATGCGCGGCCGAGCCATGCCTATCTCGGCCTGTCGCCGGGCCTCGATTTCGAGAGCCGGCTGTTCTACAAACCGCGAGCAGCGGCATTGCTCGCCGACGAATTGCGCAAAAAGGGCTATATCTGCCGGCCGATTGCGCTCGGCAGCAATACCGATCCGTACCAGCCGGTCGAACGCCGCCTGGAGATAACGCGCGCGATCCTCGAAGTGCTGCGCGACTTCCGGCACCCGGTCACGATCGTCAGCAAATCGGCGCTTATCCAGCGCGACCTGGACATCCTCGCCGAAATGGCAAAACACAGTCTGGCAAGCGTGACGATCTCGGTCACCACTCTCGACCGCATCTTAGCACGCCGCATGGAGCCGCGCGCCCCAACGCCGGAGCGCCGGCTCGAAACCATCGCTGCCTTGGCCGCCGCAGGGGTCCCGGCCGGGGTCCTGAGCGCGCCGATGATCCCGGCGCTCAACGACGGCGAGATGGAGCACATCCTCGAACGGGCGCGGGCTGCCGGCGCGACCTCGGCCGGCTACACGCTGCTGCGGTTGCCGCTCGAACTCAGATCGCTGTTCAAGGAATGGCTCGAACAGCATTTCCCGGCCAAAGCCGCACACGTCCTCTCGCTCGTTGCGCAGACCCATGGGGGCCGGCTCTACGACTCGACGTGGTCGAAGCGGATGACTGGGACCGGCCCTTATGCGGAGATGCTGCGACTGCGCTTCGAGCGCGCCTGCCGCAAGCTTGGCTTCAACCAACGTTCGATCCAGCCGCTCGATACGACGCTGTTCCGGCGACCACCCCAAAAAGGCGACCAGCTGGCGCTATTCTAGGGATGGGATTGGTATCCGCCCCCTCCCGATGCCGTGCGGCGCGCAGGCGGCTCTCAGTTACCAAGTAGAGTCGGCTTGCGAGTCCAAATCCGGACTGTGCCCTCGCGGCCTCGGAGTGCCTGGTCGCCCCAATCCCGCAGCTCTTCGACCAAGGCTGCAGCGGTTTCGGATGGTTCCTCTTTGACGGCACGGACAAGCGGGTCACTGACGACAAGGGGTGTCTCGAGACTGCGGCTCAGCGCCTGCAGACGGCTCGCCGTGTTGACGGTATCGCCGATCACCGTGAAGGAAAAGCTGAGCTCAGTGCCGACATCGCCGATGACAGCTGGTCCGTAATTGAGGCCGATGCCGATCGCCAGAGGTTTTTCCCCCTTGGCCTGGCGCTCTTCGTTCCAGACCTCGAGCGCGCCCAGCATCATATCGGCGCATTCGAGAGCATTGGCGGCGTCGGCTGCCCCCGGTTCCGGCAGGCCAAAAACGGCGAAGATCGCGTCGCCGATGTACTTCTCGATGGTGCCACCGCAGGCAAAGATCGGCGCCGTTATCCGCTCGTGATACTCCCGCAACATGGTGACGACAGCTTCAGGGGCCATGCCTTCGGCCATCGTCGTGAAGCCGACGATGTCGGCAAACATAACCGCGACTGTCTGCCGCCGCACTGCGCCTAAGGGCTCATCGCGCTCGGCCAACATCTCGACAATGTTCGGCGAAAAATAGCGCGATAGGTTAGCGCGGGCGCGCTCGGCCGCGGCCCGCCGGCGATCGAGTTCGCGCACCCGTTCGATCTCATCGAGCGTCTTGCGCATCGTAATTTCGAGATCGTTCAAATCGACCGGCTTTGTCACGAAATCGAAGGCGCCGCGGTTCATTGCGGTGCGAATATTGGCCATATCGCCATACGCAGAGACGATGATCGCGCGCACTGGAGATTGTCGCTGCCGTAATTCCGCAAGCAGGGTCAGCCCATCCATGACCGGCATGTTGATGTCGAGCAGCAACAGCTCGATGTCGGCCTCCTCGGCAAGAACGTCCAGCGCCTCCTCGCCGTGACGGGCGAAACGGAAGGCGAATTCGTTGCGGCGAATCTCGCGGCGGAACCGCTGCCGGATCAGCAATTCGAAATCGGCCTCGTCGTCAACGGCGAGGATTTTGGCGGGACCGGTCACGCCACGCTGGACGGGAGCTGCTGCAGCTGCCGCTTCAGCCGGTCGAAATCGACCGGCTTGGTGATGAACTCGGCAGCGCCGTATTCGCTCGCCCGGCGGCGGCGCTCATCGTCGCCATAGGCGGTCACCATCATCACCGGCAAGTCGGGCTGCGCCTTCTTGACTTCGCGCAACAGGGCGAGGCCGTCAATGCCCGGCATGTTGATCTCGGAGAGCATCACGATCAGCTGTGGCTCGATCTCGTAAGCGAGCATTTGCAGCGC
>JBARIB010000935.1:0-1558 GCA_049799535.1 Allostellaceae bacterium
GGTCTAAGGCGCACGCCTGGAGAGCGTGTAGACGGTGATGAATCGTCTCGCGGGTTCGAATCCCGCCCCCTCCGCCACTTTTGAACGTATAATATCGTAAAATCAGCAACTTGGTTCGGAACGCTCAACGGCGACCCACAAATCGACCCACGACAGCTTTGTAGATGCAGGTGGATGACCTGGGCGTAGTGGCGCCAACCCCAGGCGTTGCGCGGCCAGTGCTCGAGGCGGTCGGCGAGGAGCGCCTTTGCCTGATCGAAACGGCCGGCTCGGAGGACAGAGTCGATCAGCATCTCCTCGAAGAGATCGCGCTGCGCATGGCTGCCGCCGATCCGACGGATGGAGTCCCGAACCGGAAGCAGTTCCTCGACGGCGCTCGCGTAATCCCCGCGGCGATGGGCGAGCACCGCGCGGGCGAGCGCCAGCCCCGGTTCGCGTGCGACGGCTGCCTCGGTCTCGCCGCTCTCCGCAGCGTAGCGTTCCAGGCTCTCGACCATGCCCGCCGCGTCATCGGCCCGGCCTGCCGCCGTCAGCGCCATCAGATAATGCACGTCACCAAAGACCAGCAAATGGTCGTGGACATGTCCTTGCGCGCGGTCCGCCAGCTCTCCCCAGCGATCTCCGACATCGACACCCGCCTGCTCCAGCCGCCAGCGCAGCGCTACCGCGTTCGAGATGTCGAGCAGGTCGTCGGTCGATTCCGGCCGCACTTCGCGGTCGTAAAGGTCGAGGACCCGATCGAGCGCGCCGAGCTCGATCAGGAAGAGGCAGCGATGCCAGAATGCGTGAAAGGCGAAGTTGTTGCACTCAGCCCAATTGCTTTGCAGGCTGTCGACCCACGCAACGCCCTCGCGCGGCCGGCCGGTCATCTCGAAGACATGCGCGACCGCGTGCGCAGCCCAGATGTCGGAGGGATTCCGATCGACGGCCTCCCGCCCAGCGCGCTCCGCCGCGATGTAATCACCGGTCTCTTCCAGACCGAAGGCGTGACAGCCGAGAACAAAGCCGTAGCCCGGCACGCTTGCGTCCCAGGCGGGCAGGGCACGCGCCAGCACGTCGCGCATCAGTTCGCTCTCGCCGGAATAGAACCGGCCGTATTGTCCCAGCTTCAGTGCCAGGATGTCGCGCGGATGCTCAGCAGCAATCGCCTCCCAGCGCGCTATGGTGCTTGCGAAATCGCCTTCGATCCAGGCCGCCAGCGTCGCCACATGCGCTGTCTCGCGCGGAGTAGCACCGGTTGCGCGCGCGGTCGCCAGCGCCGCCTCGAGCGAGCGCTGCGCGCGAGACACCATGGCCCGCTGTCCGAAGAGCATCATGAAATAGCCGCGCAGACAGTGCGCCAGCACGAAATCCGGCTCCGCTGTCAGCGCTGCCTTGAGGCGGTCGCCGGTATCCTTGCGGAACCCCAGATAGCTCTCCACGGCATCATCGAGAAGGATCACCGGAAGCGATCCGGAAGCGGTGACGGGGTTACCACGCGCATCGTTAACGAGCATTGTTCTTCCTCGTCTTGCCTCTCGGCCCATCCTCTTCCAATAGTGACCGCGACTGAATAGGG
>JBARIB010000936.1:0-1724 GCA_049799535.1 Allostellaceae bacterium
TCTGGAGGGCTGTCAGACAAGAGGTACAGCCGCGCCGTATCGGCCCCATAAGTATCGACAATGGCATCGAGACCGATGACGTTCTTTTTGGACTTTCTCATCTTCTCGTGACGTCCTGCCGTCACAGGCCTTCCGGCTTGGTCGAAGAGGTGTCCGTCTTCAGTCGCCTCGACTTCCTCCGGGAAAAGCCATTCTCCGGCCTCGCTTTGATAAGTCTCGTGGCAGACCATGCCTTGGGTGAAGAGCCCGGTGAAGGGCTCCTCGAGGTCGAGATATCCGCACTGCTTCAAGGCGCGGGTAAAAAAGCGCGAGTAGAGCAAGTGAAGAACGGCGTGTTCGATGCCGCCAATATATTGGTCGACCGGCATCCAGTAGTCGACCGCGTCGCGCTCGAAGGCGACAGGCGCGCGTGCCGAGCAATACCGCAGAAAATACCAGGAAGAATCGAAAAAGGTGTCGAGCGTGTCGGTCTCCCGGCAGGCCGGCCCGCCGCAGCGCGGGCAGTCAACGTATTTCCAGGTCGGATGGTGATCGAGCGGATTACCCGGCCGGTCGAACGTAACGTCGCGCGGCAGTTCGACCGGCAATTGTTCATCCGGCACCGGCACGATCCCGCAACTTGGGCAATGAATGAGCGGGATTGGGCACCCCCAATAACGCTGTCGTGATACACCCCAATCACGCAGCCGATAAGCGATCGACCGCTCGCCACGACCCAGCTGTTCGAGCCGCTCGCCGGCGGCACGCTTCGCGCCTGCAACAGACAGGCCGTCTAGGAAACCGGAGTTGAAGAGCGTTCCGTCCTCGACATAAGCGTCATCGCCGATCGTAAACGTAGCCGGGTCGGCGCCGGGCGGCAGCACGACCGGAATAACGGGGAGCCCGTATTTCCGAGCGAATTCGAGGTCGCGCTGGTCGTGCGCGGGGCAGCCGAAGATGGCGCCGGTGCCGTATTCCATCAGCACGAAATTGGCGACATAGACCGGGACCCGGCGATTCTCGTCGAACGGGTGCACCGCTTCGAGGCGGGTGGGAAAGCCCCGCTTCTCGGCGGCTTCGATGACCGCCTCGCTGGTGCCCAGACGGTTGCATTCGGCGATAAACGCGGCTAGCTCCAGGTCGTTCTCGGCGAGCCTCAGCGCCAATGGATGGTTTGGCGAGAGCGCCACGAACGAAGCGCCGAACAGCGTGTCCTGCCGCGTCGTAAAGACCTCGATGCCCTCATCCCGACCGGCAATCTTGAAAAATACGCGTGCGCCTTCCGAGCGGCCGATCCAGTTCTCTTGCATCAACCGCTCCCGTTCCGGCCAGCGATCGAGCTTGCCGAGCGCCTCGAGCAGCTCTTCGGTAAAGGCGGTAATGCGCAGGAACCACTGTGACAGAAGCCGCTTTTCGACGATCGCATTTGACCGCCAGCCGCGGCCGTCGATCACTTGCTCGTTCGCGAGAACCGTGCTCTCGACCGGATCCCAATTGACCCAGGATTCCTTGCGGTAGGCGAGCCCAGCCGCAAGAAAATCGAGAAACATCTTTTGCTCGTGGCCGTAGTATCCCGGATGGCACGCAGCAATCTCGCGCGTCCAGTCCGCGGGATGCACCTTGGCGTCGATTGCCGCATTCTCCGCCGGCAGTCCGAACGCGTCCCACCCCATCGGGTGCAGAACATTGAAGCCCTGTGCGCGCCGGTAGCGGGCGACCAGATCGCCCATCGTGTAGTTGCGCAC
>JBARIB010000937.1:0-17733 GCA_049799535.1 Allostellaceae bacterium
TGCCGCGGCGCACCTTGCTCGCTCGGCTGACCTTTCGCCTATGAAGCACGTTCATTCTGCACTGGCGTCACGCCAGGAGAACAGTAGCAGACCACAAACTAAGGTAGATCCGAGGCGGCTTTCGCTATCACAACTCTGAGGAGATCATTGATGAAGATTCAAAAGGAGACCATCGAGTTCACTCTCCCACTTCGAAGGATCACGATAGTTCTGATGGCTACCTTGCTTGCGGCCCTGTCAACAGGGTGCGCTCCGCAAACGACGACACCATCAGGACCTACGACGGGAACGGCGTCGGCAAGTTCGGCAGTAATGTGGATCACGCTGGACAGCCAAGGAAACCGAGACGTTTACTACCTTTCGGAGGGCAAGCCGGTCCTTGCCGGACAGTTGGCCCCTCGCCCAACGACACCCGGAGTTCATGCGTTTGCTGCGTGCCCTCCCGGCTTTACTTGGACTCCTTTCGGCTGTGTTTCTTAAATGCGCCGATAAACTCCACGAGCTGACACGCAGCGGCGCCGGTGCCAGCAGGAGCCGGTGAGGGATTGGGGTCGACTCGGTGGCGGCACTGGGCCCGGTTGCGTATTGCCGGTTTCGTCGCGCTCGCCGCCGCGCTTGCCGGGCTGCTGCTGAGTGCTGATCTGCTCGGCGGCAGATTGGAGGATCGGCTCGGCGAGTTCGTGCTGTTCCACTTGCGGGGTCCGCTGTCGGCCCCGCCCGAAGTTGTTGTCGTCGCCGAGGACCGCGCTTCCGCCGAGGCACTCGGTCTGCCGCCGGGAAATCGGCCATGGCCGCGCTTGTTGCATGCCCGGGCAATCGAGAAGTTGAGGGCGCGTGGCGCGGCCGTGATCGCCTTCGACTTCATGTTCAGCGCACCCGACCCCGACAATGACGACGCGTTCGCCGCCGCCATTCGCAAAGCCGGGTGCGTTATCTTGCTGCGCGGGCTGGAGCGCCGGTTCGTCGGGCCCAGCTCGTCGATCGAGATCGATGAGCCGATCGACCCGATCCCAAAGCTCGCCGCGGCCGCCGCCGCGGTAGCACCTTTTCCGCTGCCCAAAGTACCGGCTCGCGTCGATCGCTTCTGGACGTTCTATGGCTTGGCAGGAGTGCCGACCGTTCCGAGTGTCGTACTGCAACTCGCGGCGCGTTACATCGCCGACCGCTGGGTAGCGCTTCTCGCTACCGAGCCCGACCTGCCGAAGTCCGATGCCAAGGACTGGACAGGTCCAAACGTCACTGCCACGATGCAAAGGCTGCACGCGGCGCTTCGCGCCGATCCGGCCGCGGCAGAGCGGCTTCGTACACGGCTTAATACCGCTGAATTTGGCGGCCCGGCCAGACGCCGGCTCTCCGCCCTCGTTTCGCTGTATGCGGGGGCAGACAGCCGCTATCTGAACCTCCGTGGTCCGGCCGGCACTGTGCGCACCCTAAGCTATGCGACACTGCTCTCTGGCCCTTCTGGGCGTGACGATCCTGCCATTGGCGACCTCGCGGGGAAGGTCGTGTTCGTCGGGGTGTCGGAACTCCAGAGCGTCACCCAGGCGGACGCTTACGACACGGTTTTCTCCGCGATCAACGGCATCGAAGTAACCGGCGCCGAGATAGGCGCGACCGCATTCGCTGATCTGGCCGAAGGTTTGTCGCCGCACCGGCCAGTCGCAGAATCAGGGATAGAAATCTTACTGGTGGCGCTGGCGCTCGCCGCTGCCGCCAGCTTTGGCCGCATGAGCGTGATTCTTATTGCCGGCGCACTCATTGCGGCGGCGGTGCTTTTTATTGGATCGTACGCCTTTCTAACCGAGCGCTGGCTATTGCCCATCGCCAATCCGATCTTGTTCCAGATTCCCGCGGGGATATTAACCGCCGTGTGGTGCATGCGCGCCGAGGAACGTCGTCAGCGGCAGCGCATGGCCGGTGCAGCCCGCCAATATCTGCCCGAGGAAGTCGTGCGAAGCCTCGCCTCGGGGCCGCTGCGCGAACCCGCTGATTTGGCGGGCGAAGTCCGCTTCTCGGTGTGCCTGGCTTCGGACATCGAGGGTTTCACGACGCTTTCGGAGCGGTTGCCGCCGCAGACCGTCCAGAAACTGTTGAACGAGTATTTCCGCGCCATGTTCGAGGTCATGCAGCGATACGGCGGCGTCATCTCCGATATCTCCGGCGATGGGGTCATGTGCGTTTGGCGCGCGCCGGCCTATGCCCCATCGGCCTGCGCCGGCGCTGTCGCCGCGGCAGTCGATCTCCTGGAGGCGGTCGAGGCATTCAATCTGGCGCATCCCGACCACATGCTACCGACCCGGATCGGCATTCACGCAGGATCGGCGCTGGTTGGCATCGTCGGCGGCGCCGGTCGCTATGCTTCGACGATCGTGGGCGACGTCGCAAACACGGCATCGCGGATCGAGGGGCTCAACAAACAGCTGGGCACCCGGCTGTTGGCCTCAGAGGAGGTTCTGAGCCAAGTGGCGGGTTTCGTCCTGCGCCCGCTTGGAAACTTTCTGCTTGCCGGCAAGTCGGAACCGGTTCGCGCCGCCGAGGTGCTCGGCCGCATCGGCGATCAGCGCGCGGCCGCCCTCGCCAGCAGCTTTGCGGCGGCCTTCGAGGCTTTTCAATCACGTTGCTGGGACGAGGCGATAAAAATGCTGCAGGCGATCCTTGACGCCCACCCCAAAGATGGGCCTTCCGGTTATTTTCTGGCGCGAGCATTGCGGCTGCGGACCGCTCCGGAGGAAGCGGCCGCCGGGCTGATCTGGCGCGTCGGCAAAAATTAGGCCCGCAGCTTGGCAAGGGGTGTCTGAACCGACCACGTAATTAAGCAAAAAATTTAACCATCTGTGATCTATCTCACACTGGTTTTATCGAAGGCCTTACCATCTTACGCATGCAACGCTGGGCGGCGCGAATTGCCCAGCTCGGGAAGGCCAGGGAGCTTCGGCCACGCTGAGGCCCGCTGAATCCTGGCATTATGATGCAGGCGGTGTCGAGCCTAAAGTTTTCTTGATCGTGCTTTAAAGGGAATCGTCATGGGCTTCCCAACGCTCGAGAAAAAGCGACAAATATTTAGGGGGCATCCCTTATTCCAAGATCTTAGTGAAAGAGAAATCGATACTCTTATCAGCTACTCTCGTGTCGAGCGCTATGCGGCAAACCGCGAAATATTCGCCAAGGGGTCGCCGGGTTCGAGCTTGATGGCAGTATTGTGCGGCAGTGTCAAAATCAGCTCGACTTCCGAAGCTGGAAAGGAGATCGTTTTTGCGATCTTCAAGGCAGGCGATATCTTCGGCGAAATAGCTGTGCTCGACTGCCAAGTGCGAAGTGCAGACGCTACCGCCAGGACGGATTGCGAGCTGTTGGTTTTGGACCGACGGTATCTGTTACCGGTTCTCGCAAACAGCGCCGATCTTTGCATGATCCTACTAAAGATCCTGTGCCGCCGTCTGCGGCAGACGAGCGAACAGGTCGAAGATGTGATATTTCGGCATCTCGAGTCACGAGTCGCGAAGGCCTTGCTCCAACTCGTCGAAAGCATTGGGCTGCACGGCGTTAGTGGCCCGTCGTTCGAGCTTCACGTCGCACAACAAGAAATTGGTAACATGACCGGAGGTAGCCGGGAGAGCATCAACAGGATCCTCAAGAATTGGCGGCGCCAAGGTTCGGTCGACCTCGGCAAGGTATTGATTGTGGTCCGCGATCTCGAAGCCATCGAACGGATTGCTCGAAGCGGCCCAGCCTTCGGGTAGCCAGGCGATACCCTGTCTTCCTAGGCGCGAGCCGGGGGATCGGAGGGGTGCGCCTGCGCGCCCGATCTTGGTGGGTCCGATTGGTCAATATCGTTTAAATTTAAACGTCCGTGAAGGAGCTCACATTCGTCCTTCCGAGTAGCATTTTAACTATGTTTTTGCAAGGCAGAGCTGCGCAAAGCGCCTAACTCGAGAGCTCGAGCCAAAGCAACGCGACGAGAATAATACAGACGGTAAATGGCGAGGCGTCTATTATGGACGCAAAGTTGCACAGCGGGCCAGCGCAACTGGGTTAATGGCGGCGAATTGCATGCGAGCGAGGGGCGTAGGGCGCGCAGCCTTGCGCTGAATTGATCGCGCCTTGGAAGGGAATCGTTATGCACTCCCCAACGCTCGAGGAAAAGCGGCAAATTTTTCAGCGGCATCTGTTGTTCGGCAAGCTTAGCCCGAGTGAAATCGATTGTTTGATCAGCTATTCCCGAGTCGAGCGATACCCGGCAAGTCGCGAAATCTTTGCCAAAGGGTCGCCGGGACCGAGCTTGATGGCGGTATTGCGGGGCAGCGTCAAGATCAGCTCGCTTTCTGAAGGCGGAAAAGAAATCGTGCTGAGCATCATTAATGCCGGCGAGATCTTTGGTGAAATCGCAGTCCTAGATGGCGAGGAGCGAAGCGCCGACGCAACCGCGATGACAGACTGCGAATTATTGGTCGTAAACCGCCGTGATTTTCTGCCGGTTCTGGAAAACCGCTCTGATCTCTGCATGATCCTGCTCCGGATCCTGTGCCGCCGTCTGCGACAGACGAGCGAGCAGGTCGAAGACGTGATGTTTCGCCATCTCGAGTCGCGCGTCGCCAAGGCCTTGCTGCAGCTCGTGGAAAGCGCTGGACTGCATGGGGTTGGTACCCCGTCGGTCGAGCTTCATGTCTCTCAACGCGAGCTCGGCAACATGGCCGGAGGCAGCCGCGAGAGCGTCAACAAAATCTTTCAGAATTGGCATCGGCAAGGCCTGATCGATCTTGCCAAGGGGTCCATCGTGATCCGCAACCTGGATGCGATCGAACGGATCGCCAGGCTCGGCCCGTCCCTTCGCTAATCTCGGCGATCCCGTTTTAATCTCGCGCGGGCTGCTTATATCGCACGGCTTTGGCCGATTCGCCGCCCGGCTGCCGATGCCCCCCTTTGCCCCCCGCCCAGAGAGCTGGATCAAGACCACCGCGGCCGGGCTCTACTGCGAGCCCGGCGATTTCCACATCGACCCGCTGGTCCCGGTGCCGCGCGCCATCATTACCCATGGCCACGGCGACCACGCCCGGCCGGGCAATGAGCATGTGCTCGCGACGCCGGAAACGATAGCGATTATGCGGTTACGCTACGGCGAGACGGCTGGCGGCTCGCTGCAGCGGCTAGACTACGGCGAGACCGTGACAATCGGAGACGTCGCGGTGCGGCTCTTGCCCGCCGGACATGTGTTGGGCAGCGCTCAGATCGTGCTCGACTATGGCGGCACGCGGATAGTGGTCTCCGGCGACTACAAGCGCCGGGCGGATCCGACCTGCGCGCCGTTCGAGCCCTGCAATGCCGATCTGTTCATCACCGAGGCTACCTTTGGGTTGCCCGTCTTCCGGCATCCCTCCGAGCGAGCCGAGATCGACAAGCTGCTGCATTCGCTCTCCGTGTTCCCGGAACGCTGCCATGTCGTCGGGGTCTACGCGCTCGGCAAATGCCAGCGGGTGCTGGCGCTACTGCGGCGTGCGGGATACGAGGAGCCGGTTTATCTGCATGGGGCATTAATCGGCCTCACCGACCTCTATGAGAGGTTCGGCGTCCGGCTCGGGCCGGTTCTGCCCGGGACCGGGGTGGCGCGCGACGCGCTCAAAGGAAAAATCGTGCTGGCGCCGCCTGCCGCGACGACTGACCGTTGGTCGCGGCGGCTGCCTGATCCGCTCGTCGCGATGGCGTCGGGCTGGATGCGGGTGCGGCAGCGCGCCAAGGCGCGTGGGGTCGAGCTGCCGCTGATCATCTCCGATCACGCCGACTGGGACGAATTGACGGCGACGATCGACGAGGTCGCCGCCGAGGAGCTCTGGGTAACGCACGGGCGCGAAGAGGCGCTCGTCTATTTCGCCAGCAAGAAAGGCTACCGCGCCCGCGCATTGGCCCTCACCGGCTTCGAAGAAGACGAGTAGTCAGGAACTTCCAGCCAGCGAGATCCGTTGCCGAACGGGCTTCGGTCTTCTGGTTGTGGCGGTGTGATGGCAGAAAAGCAGCAGCTAGGGGGCGCATGCGAACTCGGCTGTCATCGTTTCCCGAGATATCTGGTGCGGCTTTCCGATCTCGCACTCGGCTGGATTTTCGCGGGCCTCGACCGCCTCCACAACGGCATCGTCGGTGATTATGTAGCGTGGCTGGTTCTGGGTCTCATTGTATTTGGCGGGGCGTCGGCGGTCGGCTGATGGAGCGTGAGTGAACCGTTTTGCCGGATTGCTCGAGGCATTGCTGTTTACGCCGTCGCGCAACGGTAAATTGCGGCTGATGCAGGAGTATTTCGCGACTGCGCCCGATCCGGAACGCGGCTGGGCGTTGGCCGCATTGACGGGCGAACTCTCGTTCGATGAGGCCAAGCCCAGCCAGGTGCGCGCGCTCGCCGCCTCGCGGGTCGACCCCGAGCTGCTCGGCTGGTCCTATGATTTTGTCGGCGATCTAGCCGAGACGGTTTCCTTGATCTGGCCCGCGGCGCCGGGCGGACAAGGCCACGTTCCGACCCTATCGGAAATCGTGGAAAAGCTGCGGTTGGTAAGGCGCGGGGAGGTCGCGGCGCTGCTCGAGCCGTGGCTTGACGCGCTCGACGCGACCGGGCGCTGGGCGTTATTGAAACTCGTCACTCGCGAATTGCGGATCGGGGTGTCGGCACGGCTCGCCAAAACAGCGCTCGCCGAGTGGAGCGGCGTCCAGATCGACCATATCGAGGAGGTCTGGCATGGCCTCGCGCCGCCTTACCAACCGTTGTTCGATTGGCTGGAAGGGCGCTGCCAGCGTCCCGAAATCGGCGATTTGCCGACTTTCAACCCGCTGATGCTGGCGCAGCCGCTGGAGGACGCCGACATCGCGGGCCTCGACCCGCGCGACTATCTTGCCGAATGGAAATGGGATGGAATCCGTGTGCAGCTCGTCGCCCGCGGTGCCGAAAAGCGCCTCTATTCCCGTTCCGGGGATGAAATCGGCGCTGCGTTTCCGGATATCTGCGCCGCGATGCCTTCGGAGGTGACGTTGGACGGCGAGCTTTTGGTGACGCGTGACGGCGAGGTGGGGCCGTTCAACGATCTGCAGCAGCGTCTCAACCGCAAGACCCCGCACGCGAAATTGCTGCGCGATTTCCCCACCGCGGTGCGCCTCTACGATATCTTGCGCGAAGGGGCGGAAGACCTGCGCGGGCAATCTTTTGCCGAGCGCCGCCGCCGGCTCGAAGCGTGGTATTCGCGGGCACCGCGCCCGGCGCTCGACTTGTCGCCGCTGGTGCCGTTCACAAGCTGGGAGGAACTCAAGGAATTGCGCGACGGCGCGCGCGAGCGCGGTATCGAGGGGCTGATGCTGAAACGGGCAGACTCGCTCTATATCGCCGGCCGACCGAAGGGCCCATGGTTTAAATGGAAAAGAGGCGCACTGACCCTCGACACAGTGTTGATGTACGCGCAGCGCGGCCATGGCAAGCGATCGTCCTTCTATTCCGACTACACCTTCGGCGCTTGGCGCGACGACGAGCTGGTACCGGTCGGTAAGGCGTATTCTGGCTTTACCGACGAGGAACTGCGGCGGCTGGATCTTTGGGTGCGCAACAACACGGTCAGGCGTTGGGGGCCGGTGCGCGAGGTGCGGCCCGAGATCGTGCTTGAAGTGGCCTTCGACAGCGTGCACCGCTCGACCCGCCACCGCTCAGGGGTGGCGATGCGCTTCCCGCGAATTCACCGCATTCGCTGGGACAAGCCTTTCCGCGAAGCCGATACGCTGGAAGCGCTCGAAAAGCTACTGACCTGAGCCCCCATCTGGCTGCCATGGCCTTTTCGACTTGACAAAGAACGTTGCTGGGATTTTATAAATTCGTTAACCATAATTACGAGCGCCGGGAGTTCAAATTTTCCCGCGTGCTATGAACGGCGCTGGGCGAGGCGATGGCGTCGTGGTTGCGAGCGAGTTCCTCTGTGAACCGGCTCACATCGTTTCTCTGCATAATGAAGTAGGCAAGGTGATGTAGCTGAGAACTGACCTTCCATCCGAAAGGAGCGGTCTGATGGATCCCTTCAAGCAATTGACGCATGGCGGCGTCCTTAAAGTCACCGAGATCCTGTTCCACACGAGCTTCGACTACATGTTCCCGCTGCTGGCCGCCAACCCGGAGTGCTTGTTGCCTGCGGGAGCCACAACACAGGGCGCGCTGCTCGCCCTGGGCACGGCGATGGCGACCGACGACGCCATGCAGTCTAACGATTCGACGATTCCCGCCGTCTTTACCTATCTCGGCCAGTTTATCGATCATAATATCACCGCCCAAACCGATCGTGAAATCGGCCTCAGCCGCATCGCCACCCCCGATGGGAATGTGATGGACCTGACGCCGTTGCCATCGGATCAGGTTGTTCAGAAGCTAATCAATGGCCGGCGGCCGCAACTCGACCTTGATCAGGTCTACGCCGATGGACCGACACTCGGGACCGGCGCAAATCTCGGCGAGACGGAAGCCGATATCCTGTACGACAGCCAAAAGCTGCTGCGGACTGTCGCCGTTCCTCCCGGCTTCGATGTGCCCCGCCAATCCGACGGGACAGCCATCATCGCAGACATGCGCAACAACGAAAACCTCATCGTCAGCCAGTTCCACTGTGCCTTTCTGCGGTTCCACGATCGAGTCGCCCTGGCGCTGTCCGGTTTGCCCTCTAACGACCAACGTTACATCAGGGCGCGTCGCCTGGTCCGTTGGGCTTATCAGTACATAGTCGTCAACGACTATCTGCGGACGGTCTGCGATTCAGTGGTCGTGGACGACATATTGGCCAATGGCAACCGATACTATGCGCCCAATTCGGGCACGGCGTTCATGCCTCTGGAGTTCTCGGTAGCAGGGTTCCGGTTTGGGCATTCGATGATCCGGCCGCAGTATAACCTCAACGCAACCCACACCGGCCCAGCCGCGCTGCCATTGTCGCAGATCCTGAGAGTCAGCTCTCTGCTCGACGGCAGCGGCAAGCTGAAGCCCGAATTCATCATTGCGTGGCACAACTTCGCGCAGATTGCCGCACATCCGAACCCGCAGATGGCGCGCCTGATCGATCCGCTAATCGCGACGGACCTCGGCAGTCTCCCGGTCAACCTTCCCGGCTCGACCATTTCGGTCGGCGCATTGCTGCAGCAATTGGCGCGCCGCAACCTGCTGCGCGGCTTTCTGCTGTCGGTCCCCACGGGACAGGCCGTGGCCGACGCCATGGACATCAAGCCCCTTACCCCGAGGCAGGTGACGCACGGCGTGCCTGACGCCATCGGCGCTGCCATCGTCGGCGGCGGGTTCGATCGCGCGACGCCGCTGTGGTACTATGTCCTGCAAGAGGCGAAATTCCAGCAGGGCGGCAATCGGCTGGGGTCGGTTGGCAGCCGTATCGTCGGCGAAACGCTGATGGGCCTGGTGTTGAAGGATCGGTCGAGCTACCTCAACAATCTTCAGGATCCGGCGGTAAAGCCGAACGGTATCGAAGTTGCTCCCGGGCAGGTCATCGGCACGATTGCCGAGCTTCTCGCGTTCTCCGGGGTGCCGCTGTAGCGGCGATGGAGGCGGGCGGGCCCAAGAAGTCCTGTCGTTCGAAGGCGGCTATTGCGGCGTCGGTATCGGGGCGGCGGGGGCCTGCGAGCGGGGCGAGGGCTGGGATGAGGGACCTCTGCCCAGTGTTATGCACCGTGTGGTAGCTGAGGCCTATTTCCCGGCCTCGCCAACGGGGCTGCCGATGCCGGTGCAGAAGTCCCAGCCGAGGCCGGCCAGGTAACCCTGATTGGGACCGCAGGAGCCGTGCAAGGTATCGGCAAAATCGGTCGCGTTCCCGCGATTGGCATAGGCGGTCGCAAGCTCGCTCGAGGTCGTCCCAGCGAAGTTGCCGGCGGCATTGACGATCCCGGCCCACACTGGGGTGGCGACGCTGGTACCGCCGACAATGTACCAATAGGGGTAGGCATAGACCCAGACGCCGGTCGAAGGGTCGGCCTCGGCGGCGACGTCCGGAGTGCCCCGCCGGGACTGCACGACCGCCGAAATCCCGTTCTGGTAGGAGGGGCGGGATTCATAGCTGCTGGGGCCGCCGCCGCCCGACTGCCACGCCATTTCCTGCTGAAAATCTCCGGTCGTCGGATTGCGGCTGATGCTGGTACCGCCGACTGAGACAACGTTTGGCGAGGTGGAGGGCCAAAGTACGCCGGGGCTGTCGCCGGAAGCCGCGAAATAGACCACGCCCGGCTGAGTGAAATACCAATCGTAAAGGGCCTCCCAGAAGAACTCGCTGCCGCCCCAGCTAATTGATACTTCGCCGCCGCCGGCGGCCTTCAACAGAGCATTAGCGACCGATACGGCATTCAATAGATCGCCAAAATTGGCGGAGGCGGCCTCCACCAGGTAGATCTTTGCGCCCGGCGCCATGGCATGTGCCCACTCGATGTCCAGCGCCTCCTCGATGTTCCAGTCAGCGTTCACTGGGGGCTGCCGGCCATTGGCATAGACGACTTGGAAATTCGCTGCAGTGGGAGCCAGCAATCCAAACTGCGCGGAGAACACGCTCAGATCACTCATTGCCGTCGGATAGTGATAGGCGTCGACGATTGCAATGGCTCGAGCGCCGCCCACGGGGTTGGAGGCTACGGTATTGGGATTGCACCCGGCGGCCGGCGCCGCCACGAGCTTGTAGATGCAGGCGAGCGAAGCCGGTGTCTCGAAGAAATAACCCGCAGAAGGTGGCCCAACTTCGGGTGCTGCCTTGGGCGAAAGGCTGTGTGACTGTTGATCGGCCATGCCGCCGTTGAGCACAAACATCTTGAAGTTCGTGTGTGCGCGCACGCCGATATGGTCGGGCGCCTCAATGCCCGATTCCGGTAGTAATGCGTAGCCGCCGCGATAGGCGGGGTCACCATAAGCACTGCCCGCCGCGGATAAACCGAGAGCAGCGGCCCCCGCCAATGGCAGGACCATGATAAATGAACGCTTCATGGTTTTCCCTGTGTTAGGCCACGGCCGGCCCTCTTCGGCGCCAAGGCCGGGTGGCCCAGGCCGTCGAGGTGCACGGACGGCGTCTGCTAAACGTCCCGTCCGAACGGGGACGCTTAACTATGCGACGAGGGCCTTAACGCTCGGTTACCGCTGCACGAAAAACGTTTGGCACTGAGCGGGAGCGGCTGGACCTATTGGGCCTCGGCCGGGTTGTCCAGTGCTTTGGGCGATTGGGGAGATGGAGATGCGACGTCGCCGTTAGAGCCGCTGTCGGGCGCTGTCGGCGCGCGCCGACGGGGAATAAAGATTTGTGTGTTTGTGTGAGCCCGCACGCCGACATCGCCGGGCTTCTCAATGCTCGAATCGGGGATTGAGACTTGCCCGCCTTGCGGCGGCGCGACCTGCGCCCGCGCACTGCCCGCCGCCAGCATCATGACGGCTAACATTTGAAACGAGCAGCAACGTGATCGGTTGCTGCCGCTCGAGAGGCTAAGTCGCATCTCTTGCCCTCGACTGAACAATGTCGCTTGACGCCGGTTACGCGCCAGACGCAGCGGCGCTCAGTCGGGGTGTGAAGCGGTGGTATTCGGGGACCAGCCGCTGGAGTGTATCAAAGACCCGCTCTTCGCGCCGGGAACGGGCGTTTTCTTCCAGCTCATCGATGGAGCGGGCCAGCATCGGGTAATCGGCGGTACGGGGCGCCGCCAGGCGAATTGCAGGGTTTTCGGTCGCGATCAGCGGCTCGGCGGGGTGGAACAGCTCCTCATGGAGCTTCTCTCCGGGCCGCAACCCGATGAACTCGATCGCGATGTCATGGCCGGGACGGAGCCCGGCGAGCCGGATCATCTGCTGCGCCAGATCGACGATTTTGACCGGGTCGCCCATATCGAGAACGAAGATCTTGCCACGCACATCGGCGTCCTTGGCTGGGGGCGACAAGGCAGATGCCTGCAATACCAGTTCGACGGCCTCGCGGACCGTCATGAAAAAGCGTGTGGCATCGGGATGGGTGACCGTGAGCGGCCCGCCTGCGGCGAGTTGGCGATGGAATAGCGGCACGACTGACCCGGTCGAGCCCAGCACGTTGCCGAACCGGACCGTGACATAACGCGTGCCCTCGCCAAGCGGCCTGCTTCGCCGTGCCTCGTAAAGGTCGAGCGCTTGGCAAAAACTCTCGGCGAGCCGCTTGCTGGCACCCATGACGCTCGTCGGATTGACCACCTTGTCGGTCGAGATCATGACGACCAGCGAGGCCCCGAAGGCCCGGGCAGCCTCGGCGACATTGCGGCTGCCGATCACATTGGTCAAAACCCCCTCGATCGGGTTGGCCTCCACCATTGGCAAGTGCTTCAGCGCTGCTGCGTGAAACACAATCTCAGGCTTTTCAGTGGCGATCACTCTTTCGACCAGTGCCCGCTCGCGCACATCGCGCAGCAGCGGGATCCCTATCACTGCCGGAAAGCGTTCGCGCAGCTCCGTCTCGATGCCCCACAGCGCGAACTCGCTATTGTCGAGCAGCGCCAGCCGGGCAGGGGAGTGGGCCGCAATCTGCCGCGCGAGCTCCGAGCCGATCGTGCCGCCGGCGCCGGTGATGAGCACGCGGCGGCCGCGGATCAGCCGCGCCATCCCTTCGCGGTCGAGGACCACCTGCGGGCGGCCGAGCAGGTCCTCGAGCGCGATGGGCTCGAGTGCGCGCTCAGGATTGTCGAGATTGCGCTGGAAATCGGTGAGCTTGGGCAGCCGCGCCAATGGTATCGCCAGGGCGTCGGCGCGATCGAGCAGCCAACGGACCTGATGACCGGGCAGGTGTTGCGCCGTGATTATCAACTTTTGCGGGCGCTTGCCGCGGCGGTCCAGTTTTTGGATCACCGCGTCGAGTTCGGTGATCGTGCCGAGAACGGGCACGCGATAGATTTCCCGCCCGACGCGAGAGGGCGTGTCCGCGAGGACGCCTACGACGCGGTAGACCGCACGCGGATCGCGCCGCATCTCGCGGATGAAAGTATCGGCCCCCTCCTTGGTGCTGACCAAAAGTACAGGAACGCTCTGGTATTTGACGCGCTCGAAGATATGGTCGAGGCCGCGATCCTTGAACAGCCGGTAGGCGAGCCGCGGGCCGCCGAGGAGCCCGATCAGCACGAACCAGTCGATCAACATCGTCGAGCGGGGAAAGGCCTCGAGACGGGTCGCCACGAACATCACCGGTAGGAAGACGAGTATCGCCAGGCTAACCGCACGCGTGATGTTGAACAGATCGGGAAGAGAGGCGTATCGCCAGATGCCGCGATAAAGCCCGGTCAGCAGAAACACGCCCGCAGCGATCAAGGTAAAGCTGACGATATAGATCGCGGTCAGCCTCGGCTCATAGCCGACGAGTTCGTTGCCGATCCGCAGATAGAGCGAAATCACCAGCGACAACGCCGCCATCGCGACATCGTGCGAGAAGGCGAGAAGGGCTCGCCGGCTATTCGGAAAAATTGGCAGCGTCCCCCGATAGAACGGGACCGATATATCAGGAATCGGCCGCTGCGGGAAACGCCGCCGTAACTCACCGGCTATTCCGGCAAGATCGCGCGGTGCCTAGAATGGGATATGAGGAGCGAAGGCCTCTATCAGCTTGTCGATGCCGGCGCCCGGGGGACCGGCGCCCGCGCGTTCCGCGCCGTGCACCATGCCATGCTGGCGACGGGAATCGGCATCATGCTCGCCAATACGGAGCCGGCCTGGCGTCTGGCTTGGCCTGATGCGCTCGATATCGGCTTCCTTGCCGTCTGCGCCTTCTTTTTCGCTGAATATGTGCTGCGCCTCGCCGCGGCTCCAGGAGCGCCCGGAGCCGAACTTCGCGGCGAATGGCGAGCGCGGCTGGCCTGGGCAATCTCGATCGGCGGGATCTGCGATTTGGTCGGCGTCGTCCCTGGCGTTCTCGCCGTCGTGTTCGACCCCGCCACCGCAAGCCTCTTCGGCTTTGTGTGGGTTTTCAAGGTGGTCCGCTATGCGCCGGGTCTCGCGGGCCTACAGCGGGTAATTAGCGATGCCCGGCAAGCATTGCTGTCGGTTCTGCTCGGGTTCGGCATGGTCCTGCTGCTGGCCGCGAGCCTTGCCTATCTGCTAGAGCGCTCGACACAGCCTAAGGTCTTCGGCTCGCTTCCGGCCGCTCTGTGGTGGGCAATCGTGACCCTGACGACCACCGGCTACGGCGATGCCGTTCCGGCAACTCCCGTTGGGCGGCTGCTCGCCGGCGTTGTGATGGTCAGCGGTATCATCGTGTTCGCCTTGTGGGCCGGTATTCTAGCCACGGGCTTTGCCGAGGAGACCCGGCGGCGCGAGTTCCTGCGTACTTGGGATCTCGTCGCAAAAGTGCCGATTTTTCACAATGTCGGCGCCGCGGTGATTGCCGATGTGGCGCGCTTGCTAAGGCCGCGCGAGTACCCCGCTGGCGCCGTGATCGTCCGCCGTGGCGAACCGGGCGACTGCATGTATTTCGTCGTCTCGGGAGAAGTCGAAGTCCAAATAAGGCCGGAGCCGGTCTTTCTCGGGTCGGGAGACTTTTTCGGTGAGGTGGCATTGCTGACCAGCGGCCGCCGCAATGCGACGGTCACGGCGGTGCGGCAATGCACGCTGCTAAGGCTCGACATTGTTGACTTTCGCGAGCTCCTCGGGCGTCAGCCCGACCTCGCGAGGGTCATTCACGAGGAAGCAGAACGCCGTCCAGGCGGAGCGGCTCGTAGTAGCGGGCGGGGAACCCGGCGGCGGCGCGCGCCCAGTAGTTGAACGGCGGCTTCAGCTCGCCCTTGAAATAATGGCGGACGCGGTCGTGAAAGACCTGCTCGGGGATCATCCCGCGCTCGCGGCAGAGTTCGTCGAACCAGCGTACGCCGATGGCGACGTGACCGATTTCGTCTCTATAGATCTGCTGTAGCAGGGCCGCGCTTTGCGGGTCACCGACCCGTTCGAGTTGGGCCGTCATCTCCGGGGTCACGTCGAGGCCTCGAGCCTCGAGCACGAGTGGCACTACAGCCAGCCGAGCCAGCAGATCACCGGCGGTCGCCGCCGCCGATTCCCAAAGCCCGTCATGGGCGGGGAGATCGCCATATTGCGCGCCAAGATCAGCCAGACGCCGAACGAGCATGCCGAAATGGGTGGCCTCCTCCGCAGCGACGCGAACCCAATCGTCGAAGAATGCGTGGGGCAATGCCTCGCCGGAAAAGCGCGCGACGATGTCCCAGCCGAGATCGATCGCATTGAGCTCGATATGCGCGAGAGCGTGGATCAGCGCGATGCGCCCGGCCGGGGAACCGAAGGCCCGCCGTTTTGGCATCTCTCTCGGTGGACGCAACGGCGGCCGCACCGGCCGCGCCGGGCGCTGCGGAGGCCCCGCGTTTCCTATCTGCAGCGCGCCCGATTGCCACAGTTCGGCGAGGCGATGACTACTTGAAACCTTTGCGGCCGGGTCGGCGGTCGACAGAATGGCGACCGCGCCGGCGGTTAGACTTGGTAGTGTTGCGGGCTTGGACGTCAGAGGGCGCGCGCGGCCTTGAGCACCTCTGCGACATGGCCGGGCACCTTCACCTTCCGCCACGCTCCACGCACGACGCCGCCCTCGTCGATCAGATAGGTGCAGCGCTCTATCCCCATGTATTTGCGGCCATACATGCTTTTCTCGACCCAGGTGCCGTATTTCTCACAGACATCGGAGCCCGCATCAGAGGCGAGGATGAAGGGCAGATTGTGCTTTTTCTTGAATTTATCGTGGGAGGCGACCGAGTCTCTCGAGATCCCGATTACGACTGCACCCGTCCCGCTATAATCGGGAAGCACATCACGAAATCCACAGGCTTCGGCTGTGCAGCCCGAGGTGTCGTCCTTCGGATAAAAATACAGCACGACCTTTTTGCCCTTCAGCTGGGACAACGTGACGCTGCCGTTGCCGTCGGTCGGCAAAGTGAAGTCCGGGGCTTTCCCACCGATCTCGATACTCATCGCGCGCTGTCTCCTATTTCTTCTACCGCGCGGCGCGCGGGTTCCTCGATCAGGCGAGCATACCAGCGGCGGACCCCGGCGGCGGCCTCGGTGATATCTGCGTCAAGCCGAGCGAAGTCAATCGCACCGGCGCAGCGCGCAATCGTGGAGGTATCGGGTTCGGATAGCGCAGCCGGCAGCCCATCGCCCAGCAACACAAGTATCGCCTGGACATTGCGAAATAGGCGAGCTGCACCGTCGAGTTCGCTATATGCTTCGGGGGACATCAGTCCCGCTTCACCGAGCGCCGCGAGGGCTTGCCCAGTGCCGCGCCGCAGGATTTGCGGAGAGGTGGCGGCGTGCCGCAGCATCAGATACTGGACGATGAACTCAAGATCGATCAGACCCCCGGGCCGGTTCTTAAGGTCCCACGGCGAGGGACGCGGATTTTCGCCCGCTATGCGGCGGCGCATATCGGCGACATCGATGACGAGTTTCCTCGGATCGCGCGGCGAGCACAGCAGCGACGCGATCGTCCTGGCGATGCGCTGGCACAGCGCCGCGTCGCCTGCCACGGGCCGCGCTCGGGTCAATGCCATGTGCTCCCAGGTCCAAGCGGATTCGCGCTGGTAACGAGCGAACCCGGTGAAGCGGGAAGCAATCGGACCCGCTTCACCCGACGGCCGCAGCCGCATGTCGACCGAGTAAAGCTGACCCTCGGCGGTCGGCGCGGTGATCGCACCGATGAGCCTCTGGCTCAGCCGGGCGTAATATGTGCCGAGCGGCAGCGGGTGGGCTCCGTCTGAGGTCTCGCTGCCGGGCGGGGCATCGTAAATCAGAATCAGATCGAGATCGGAGGCAAGGGTCATCTCGCTGCTGCCGAGGCGACCCATCCCGACCACTGCGAAGCTGCCTCCAGCCACCCAGCCATGCCGGCGTGCCAACTCTGCCTCGACTGCCGGAACCAGAGCCGTCAGTGAGGTTTGGGCAATGTCGGCGAGCGCCGCGCCGGCCTGCGCGCCGTCGAGCGCGCGCCGCAACAGCTGCACCCCGACTTGAAACCGCCGCTCGCCGGCCCAGCGCCGCAGCATATCGAGGGTTTCCTCGAAGTCCCTCGCGCCTGCCATCACTTGGTCGAGGTCAGCGGTAAGGCCGGCGCGGTCCGGAAGGGGACCAAAGAATCCCTCGGTCAGCACCGCATCGAGAAGGGCGGGGCGCTGCGCGAGGCGCTCGGCGAGGCGCGGCGAGCCCGCCATGATCTCTGCGACGAGCGCGAGGAGCCCCGGATTGGCATGAAATAGCGAGAAGAGCTGCACGCCTGCTGGGAGGTGCGACAAGAATTGATCGAAGCGCCGTAGTGCTGTGTCGGGATGCGGGGTTGCACCGAAGATGCGCAGCAGGTCGGGAACGAGCTCGGTCAGGATCTCGCGTGCCCGTTGGCTGCGGGTCGCTCGTAGCCTGCCGTGGTGCCAGCTTCGTACCAGGCCGGAGACCCAACCCGGATTGGCAAAGCCGAGCTGCGATAATGTGCTCAGCGTTTCTGGATCGTCATCGGCCCCGGTGAAGACGAGATTACCCGGGCCGGCGAGCGTCGGGGCCTGCTCGAAAAGCTCGGCATAGTGCTTTTCAACGGAACCGAGATGGGCGCAGAGATCGGCGGCAAACTGCTGCGGCTGCGCATAGCCCAGAAATAAAGCGATATGCCGGATCCCGGTGCTGTCGCGAGGGAGAGTGTGCGTTTGCGCGTCGTCCACCATCTGCAGGCGGTGTTCGACGCGGCGAAGAAAGCGGTAGTTCTC
>JBARIB010000938.1:0-4436 GCA_049799535.1 Allostellaceae bacterium
GGCCCCCGCCCCTTCCGCGCAGGCGCCGACAGCACCGCCGCCCTCCTGGGCGCAAGGCAGGCCCGACAGCCCCGCGGCCGCGAACATAGCACCGATCGCACCGCCACCGATCCCGACGGCGGCCGACAAGCTGCCTGTCGCCACGCTGAAATTGCCCAAAGGCTTCAACCTGGAGGTTTATGCCGCCGGATTGGCCAATGCACGCTCACTCCGGGTCGATGACAAGGGCAACGTCTTTGTCAGCACGCGTCTGCTCGACCGGGTCTATGCGGTCACCGACAAGAACGGGAAAAAAGAGGTCAAGACCATCGCGACCGGGCTCAATTCACCTAATGGCATCGCCCTTCACAACGGCACCCTCTATATCGCCGAGATCAACAAGATTTCGAAAATCGACAACGTCGCGAATGTGCTCGACAATCCGCCGAAGCCCACCGTCATTTATGACGACCTGCCGAGCGATGCCCCACATGGCTGGAAATTCCTGACTGTCGGGCCGGACAGCAAGCTCTATTTCAACGTTGGGGCGCCGTGCAACATCTGCATGCCGGACGATCGGCACGCCCAGATCCGGCGCATCAATCTCGACGGCAGCGGCGCTGAGGTCGTGGCGCGCGGCATCCGTCAGGTCGTCGGTATGGACTGGCACCCGACGATGAAGGTGCTCTATTTCACCGAGAACCAGCGCGACTGGCTGTCCGAAGATCAGCCGAACGACAAGCTCAACCGCCTGCTCCATCCCGGCCAGGACAATTTTGGCTTTCCTTATTGTGACGGCGGTGACATCTCCGACCCGCAATTCGGCTGGGGCCACAGCTGCAACGAGTTCGCCAAACCGGTCGCGCAGCTCGGGCCGCACAGCGCGCCGCTCGGCATGCGCTTCTACACCGGAAAGATGTTCCCGAAGGAATACCACAATGCAATCTTCATCGCTCGCCACGGCTCGTGGAACAAGAGCAAAAAGATCGGCGGCGACGTTGTCGTAGCTCTGCTTAACCCGGACGGAACCGTCAAGTCGATCGAACCGTTCATCACGGGCTTTATTCAGGACAACAAGTATGTCGGCCGGCCGGTCGACATGGAATGGCTGAAGGACGGGTCGATGCTGCTGTCCGACGACTATAACGGCGCGGTCTATCACATCACTTACGGGCCGCCGCGTCAGGTCAGCATGCGCCATTAGGCGGGGAATTTATGCAGCGCACCGGCAGAGCCGCGGCCTCGCTTGCGGTATTCCTAGCTGGTGCGCTCCCGGCCTTTGCTGCCAATGTGGACGAGAAACTCGCGCCCTGTCTCGCCTGCCACGGCGCCGAAGGGCAATCGGAACTCGAGAACGTGCCCTCGCTGGGCGCACAGCCTGCCCCTTACACAGTGATCCAGCTGTTTATGTTTCGCGAAAAAATGCGCGTCGCCGAGCCGATGAACGAAATGGCCAAGGAGCTCGCAGACAGCGACCTGCAATCGATGGCAGATTTCTTCGCGAAACAACCGGGGCCCAAACCGCCAGCCTCTGCCGGCGAGCCGGCACGGCTCGAACGCAGTCGGGCAGCGGTCGAGCAGAACCATTGCGATGTCTGCCATCGCCCGGACTTTTCGGGGTGGGAAAACGTGCCGCGGCTCGCCGACCAGCGGGAGGACTATCTTCTGAAGACATTGCGTGATTACAAGAGCGGTGTGCGCCGCGGTTATGACGCCACGATGGCCGAGGTGCTCCAGCCGATCGACGATGCGCAGCTCATCGAGTTTGCCTATTACTTGGCGCATCTGCAGTGACCACGCCGCCGGAGCCTGTCCCATGCCGCTTCCTCTCATTCGAGTCCTTCTCACCGCGACCCTGTTTAGCATCGCTTCATCGGCATTCGCCGAGACCGAAAAGGCCGATTGGCTCAATTACCGGGAGGAGGATTTTACAATCCCAAACTACCGGTTTGCCAATGGCGAGAGTTTGCCTCAACTGAAGCTCCACTATCGCACTCTGGGTACTGCGGAGCGCAACGGCGCTGGCGAAATCACCAATGGCGTATTGCTGCTACAGGGCAATACCGGCACGGGCGCCAATTGGTTGCGGCCGAGTTTGGCTGACGAGTTGTTTAAAGACGGCCAGCCTTTGGGTGCCCGGCGGTATTTTATCATCATTCCCGACGCCCTCGGCCGCGGCGGCTCGAGCAAACCCTCAGACGGGCTCAAGGGAAATTTTCCGCACTACCGGTATCACGACATGGTCGACAGCGCGCGCCGGCTGGTCACCGAGGGTCTCAAAGTCGCCCATCTGCGGCTCGTGATCGGCAGTTCGCTCGGCTGCATGCACAGTTTTATGTGGGCCGAGATGTATCCCGACCTGATGGACGGGATCGTCGGACTCTCCTGCCAACCGGTCGAGATCAGCGGCCGCAACTGGATTTTGCGCCGTGCAGCGGCCGAGGCGATCCGCCACGATCCGGACTGGAACAACGGCAATTACGACAAGAACCCCACCCACTACATCTACAGCGCCGCGGCGGGATCGTTTATGCCTGAGAGCGCCGCGCGCATCCAGGAGATGGCTCCAACCCGCGCCGCCGCAGACAAGCTATATGACGAGCGCGTGGCGCGGATTGCCAAAGGCGATGCTAATAACTCGCTGTGGGCAATCGAGTCGATCGAGGACTACAGCCCGGAGGCCGACCTTCCCAAAATCAAGGCCAAGGTGCTGCTGATCAATACGCAAGAGGATGTCGCCAACCCGCCCGAACTGGGCACAGTTGAGCGGGCGATAAAGACCATTCATAACGGCCGCTATGTGCTGATCCCATATAGCGACAACACGCATGGGCATTTCACCCATTACTATGCCGCAGTGTGGAAACCTTATCTGATCGAATTCATGGCGACATTCGGCCCGGCCGCAGTCGGCCACTGAGACCAAGCGCGTAATTCGACTAAAACAGCCGGATGGGAGTACGGGCCGAGCGCGTTCTGTCGCGCCGTCGGGTTCGGTAACGGCTGTGATCGATCGAGCGTATTCTACTTAGCTGAGGAGGGGTTATGGCGCTTCTGATTGTCGATCTCGACAAATACATCGGTAATGCGACGGCCTGGCGCGACACTTTCGCAGAGCGGCTGCCCGATCTGGAAATCCGTATTTGGCCGGATAAGGGAGATGCGGCGGATATCGAATATCTCGCATTCATGCACCCGAATTTCGATGTTCTTCCGACATTTCCGAACTTGAAAGCGATGTTCAGCCGTTCGGCCGGGGTTGAATCGTTCGTCAGTCATCCAAGGGTGCCGAAGGTGCCCCTCGGCAAAATCGAACCGCCGGGCGGTGATCCGATGATGACGGAATACGTCGTCATGCACGTGCTTCGCTTCCATCGCGACATGCCCGGCTATCAGGCGGCTCAGGCCAATCGGGAATGGCGCAGGACGAGGATCGTCCGGCCGGAGGAAAGGCGCATCGGATTCCTCGGCTATGGCATGATGGCGAAGGCGCCGGCGCTAGTGCTGAAGTCGCTCGGTTTTCCGGTTTCGGCTTGGGTGCGGCGGCCGCGCGAGGGCGCTGAGGTTACCATTTTTCGCGGGCGCGACCAGCTCGAGCTGTTTCTCAATCAAACCGATATTGCCGTCTGCCTATTGCCGCTGACCAAGGAGACAGAGGGCATATTCTGCGCCCGCACCTTTGCGATGATGCCACGAGGCGCGATGCTGGTGAATGTCGGGCGCGGCAAACATGTGGTGGAGGCGGATCTGATCAAGGCGCTCGACTCGGGACAATTGTCCTACGCCGCATTGGATGCGTTGTGGCCCGAGCCGCTGCCGCCGGATAGCCCGCTTTGGCTGCACCCCAAAGCTACCGTGATGCCGCATGTCGCGCGGCGGCCAACAGTCGTTCAACTGGTGACGGAGATTGCCGCCAATATTCGAAGCCTCAAAGCGGGTGGCCGGCTGTTGCAGGAAGTCGACAAGGCATTGGGATATTAGTCTAGCGCACATCTCCCCCGAGCGCCGCGGCGCCGGCCGCACCAGCCCCGCGCCCTGCAATGCCAGCCGCGTCACCGTGTAGCCGAGATTGTAGTGGTGCCGCTTTCTGCAGCTGCTCGTAAAAAATGCTTCACCGTGAAGCCTCCGTAGCGCTCCTCATAGAGACCCAGCATGCGCAGGATCTCCGCGGCCGCCGCCCGCCGGCTCGACGGCTTGCCGATCCGACGGTCGCGCAAGCCCTCCGGACCCTCATCGCACAGCCGGGCGCGCCAGCGCCGCAACGTCCGTTCCGAGACCCCCAGCATCTCCGCCGCTTCCTCCGGTGTCAGCTCGCCCCGCTCGTGCCGCTCGAGCAATCCCTCGAAACGCATCTGCCGTACCCCTTGCAGCACCTCCGCCCGGACCATCCCCCAGCCCATTCCCCGCCCCTTTTTGGACGGTTCTAAACCCGGACAGATTCACGCGCTACATAAACC
>JBARIB010000939.1:0-27421 GCA_049799535.1 Allostellaceae bacterium
TCCTCCTTCCATTCCCAAACCCGCGCGACGAACCGCTCGCGCCCAACATCGTTTTTCGCCCGCCCCTCTGCGATCAGTTGATTGCCGACGACGATCTCGGTGGCGATGCCGGCATGGTCGGTGCCCGGCTGCCACAGCACGTCGCGGCCGCGCATGCGCTGGTACCGAACCAGGATGTCCTGCAGCGTGAACGTCAGCGCGTGCCCCATATGCAGGCTGCCGGTCACATTCGGGGGGGGCATCATGATCGTGTAGGGCGGCTTGCCGCTGTCCGGGTCCGTGGCAAAAGCGCCCGAGCGCTCCCAGAGCGCGTAGCGCCGCGCCTCCATCGCCGCGGGTTGATACGTCTTGTCCAGCATCGCCGAACTGTCCTCGATTGCGCGGTTGGCCGGTGGGCACTTCTGGTTCGTGGCAGAACCCACCCGGCGATCTCCGTCTGCCAGCCTTCAGCGAAGCCCCGCCTCGCCAACTACCCGCGCGATTTCTTCCCGGACCAGCCGCTCGACAATTTCCGGAAGATGTTCGTCGAGCCAAGTTTGCAGCAACGGTTGCAGCAACTCGCGCACAATATCTTCGAGAGTTTTGTCGCCGGCTCCGAGCCGGAGCTCCGACCCGCGGCGGCGCTCGCGCGGCAACTCGCCGAGTTGGGCAAACGCTGCCGCGGCGGCTCCCGATGTTGCCGAGGAGAGAATGCGCGCGCGGCTGGTTTCGAGCCTTGCATGATCACCGAGGTCAGCGCCTGTTGCGTCCAGCTCCGATTCGGGCTTTGGTGCCGCCGCGGACGCAGCGATCGATGGGGTCGGGCTTTCACTTATTGGCGCCACCCGCCGCACGGAGCCGTCTTCGTTTACCACCTCGGTCAGTTCGAGGATGTCGCTCGCTTCTGGGGTGGCCGGAATGACCGGCGGGTTTGGCTTTTGGTCCTCAGTAATGATGCGGCTGATGGAAGCAATTATCTCTTCCATCGAGGGTTCTGGTGGCAATTTGGCGTTGTCCGGCATCGAGACACCGATAAGGCTAGGTGCGTTCGTTCTAACCTAGGTAAGCCGGGAGGGATTTGCCAGCAGAACGACCCGCCAGGACCGGTTCACTCCGAAAGACCACCGCGGAAGCCGATCCACTTGTTTTTGACTTCCTTGTAATGGCGCTCCATGTCGTAGAGCTTAACCGGCAAATTGAGTTCAGGGGCAATCAGCCGGCCGGTAGCCGCCGCCAAGTTAAACTCGGCGAGCGCGGCATCGTGTTGTGCAGTCACCAGCTGAGACTGCGTCGTCAGCAGTTGTTGGTTTTGGATGAGAACGTCCAGCACGGTGCGGGTGCCGACCAGAGCTTCTTGCTGCACACCTTCCAACGCGATCTGAGCCGCACGCACCGCCGCCGCGAACGAGGCGATGCTGGCTCGCGCCGCTTCCAAAGTGGACCAGAATTGGGTTGCGGTTTGCACCGCCGCCCGTCGCGCATCGTCGACCTGGCTGCGCCGCTGGCCCACGGTTTGCTGGGCTTGGCGTGTTTGCGAATAAATTGCGCCTGCCTCGTAAAGCGGCATCGTCAGCTGAGCGGTAACCTGCGCGGAGTTGGTCAATGTACCCTTGAAGGTGATCGACTGATCATAGGTGCGGGCGAGTGTGCCGATGACCGAGACCTGAGGCAGCAACTGGCCGCGCACGACATCGATGTTGTCACGGGCAGCGAGTTCGGCGAATTGCGCCGAGATCACAGAGAAATTGGCGGTCGCGGCAAGAGTCAGTGCTTCCTCGCGGGTGGCCGGCAACACAGGACGCTCGCGCGGCAGGATCAATCGCCCGGGCGGATGGCCGACGGCACGGACGTATTCGGCGCGGCTGACCTCGAGCGTGCCTTGCTGGGCGACCAAGGTGCCTTGTGCTTGCGCAAGTGAGGATTCGGCTTGCGCCACATCCGTGCGCGTGACTTCACCGACACGGAAACGATCCTGTGTCGCTTCGAGCTGCTTGCGCAGGACCTCCACGTTGTTGCGTTGGACTTCGACCAGGGCTTGGTCGCGGACGACGTCGAGATAGGCCATCGCGACAGCCTGAAACACCGTAGTTTCCACCGCGAGGGTCTGCGCCCGGGTCGATTCGACGGTGTTGATCGCCTGGCGGGTCTGCGCCACGGTCCGGCCCCCGCGGTAAATCGGCTGCGCCGCCTGAAACTCAACCACGTTCGGTCTGGTGATCGCGTGCGCCACCGATCTGGTGATCCCGTCCGCGACCTCAGCGGCGGTCGGCCGTGTCTCCAGCGAGGTGGTCGCCATGCCGACCTGGCCGGTGAAATTGACCGTCGGGCGCCAGTTCGACAGCGCTTGCGGGACTTGCTCATCGGTCGCCCGCAGGAAGGCCCGCTGTGCGAGAATCTGCGGATTGTTGTTATAGGCCTCTGCCAAGGCGGCCGTCAGCGTCTGCGCATGCAACGGGGCCGCAGCAGAAAGCGCCATGGTCCCGGTAATTGCCCCGACCCTTACGATGCGACACCAGCCGCCTCGACCGGGGCGCTGAACCCCGCAGTGAGGAGCATTCGACCAGTGCACCAGCTCCAGGGCACTTTTGCTCACATTAGAGCCTCAGCAAAACACGAAACCGGGCTTGGGTTCGAAGCCCGGCAGCAGGGGAGTAGCAGCGTCGAATATAGCGCGCCGCGCAAGCACACCGCCAGTCCTTGTCGTCAGAGTGGCACGTCCGATCGCGGTTCCCGGCCGCACGACGGCTAGCAGCCGGCCCTCTTCGGCGAGCTGCGCGGCAATTTCCGAGGGTATCTCGGCGACTGCTCCCCCGAATAGGATCACATCATAGGGCGCACTCGGCCGATACCCTTGAGGCAACGGACCCTCGACGACGCTGACCGATGCAAGCGAGTGGTCGACGAGAGCTTCCCGCGCATGCCGGGCGAACTCGGGATCGTGTTCGAGAGCAATGATGCTCCGCGCGAGGAGGGCAGCGATCGTCGCTTCATAGCCTGTTCCGGCACCGATAATGAGGACGGTATCGGTGCGTTCGAGTTGCGCCGTTTGAAGCAGCCGACCGGCCACCATCGGTTCCATGAGGTATCGACCTCCCCCGAGCGGCAGGTCTTCGTCGATATACGCCATCTGACGCAGATGCCCAGGGACGAAAAGCTCGCGGCGAATCTTTGCGAAAGCCGCAAGCAACCGGCCGTCGGTCACCTTGTTGGGCCGCAGCTGGCTTTCAATCATGTGGGTGCGGGCAGCGTCAAATAGGGTCATTGGCGCATTCGTCGGCTGGCCGCGGCGTTATATCGGTTGCGGGATCGAAGCACAATTTAACCGCTGGGCAAGATCAGCACGATAAGCGCTCGAGCTGCTGATCCGCCGTGAGGTGGGCAAGAAGTTGCCCGACGGTAAGCCCGAGCACGGGGTGTCGCCAATGCGGCGCAATTTCCGCCAGCGGTACCAACACGAACCGGCGCTGGTGCAGCCGCGGATGCGGCAGCATAAGCGAAGGGCTGTGGCTGACCTCGCCACGATAATCGAGGAGATCAAGATCGACAACGCGCGAGGCATTGGGTTCGCCGCGAACCCGACCAAATCTCTTCTCAACGTCGTGTAGCATCGCCAGTAGCGTGCGGGCATCAAATTCGCTATCCAGCGATGCGACCGCGTTGATGAACCAGGGCTGGTCCGAACGAGGAACGGGCTCACTCCGATACCACTGGGAGCGGGCCATGATTTTGATCCCTTCGGCTTGCAATTCCGCAATCGCCGCGGCCAGGGTCTGACGCGGCGGTCCAAACCGAGAGCTGTCGAGATTGCCGCCAAGGCCGATCAGAATCACCGGCATTACCTTATTTCTATGCCCGCTTGACCGCGACTGCCTGCTGTAAGACACTTACGTTACATTTTAAACGCTAAGGAGCATTTGTCCGATGATTTTCTATCCCGAAGAACGACTGGCCATATTTATCGACGGGGCTAACCTCTATTCTGCCGCCCGCGGTTTGTCTTTCGACATAGATTACAGACGATTGCTTGAACTGTTTAGCACAAAAGGAAGGTTAATCCGCGCGTTTTATTATACCGCGCTGGTCGAGGACCAGGAATATTCGCCAATCAGACCGCTGGTCGACTGGCTGGATTACAACGGCTACGCGATGGTGACGAAGCCGACAAGGGAGTTTACCGATTCCATGGGCCGGCGTCGGGTCAAGGGGAATATGGACATAGAGCTGGCGATCGACATGCTAGAGATGGCTGAGCATATCGACCATGCGATTCTGTTCTCGGGCGACGGCGACTTTCGCAGGCTTGTGGAAGCGGTACAGCGTAAGGGAGTCCGTGTGTCGGTGGTTTCGACCATCCGCTCGTCGCCCCCAATGGTATCGGATGATTTGCGGCGCCAGGCCGATAACTTCATCGAATTGCAGGATCTGGCGCCGAGCATTATGCGCAACCATCACGTGCGCGAAGAGGTTCACCGGCCACGCACCGAGCCTGTCGAGCAAGCGTGACCGGTTCGGCCCCGGCGGTTTCGCCCCGGCGGGACTGCGCGCTCTGCCCGCGCCTAGTGACGTTTCGGGAAGTGCAAAGGACAGCTCATCCGGATTGGTTCAACGCGCCGGTGCCGCCATTTGGTGATGAAAGGGCGGAGTTGCTGATCGTCGGTCTCGCGCCCGGTCTCCGCGGAGCAAATCGGACAGGGCGTCCATTTACCGGCGATTATGCCGGCGACCTGCTGTATGCAACGCTGCGCAAGTTTGGTTTTGCCGAGGGCGCGTATGATGCTCGGTCCGACGACGGTCTGCGGCTTAGCCGGGTTCGTATCACCAATGCAGTTCGCTGCGTGCCGCCGCAGAATAGACCCGAACCCGGCGAGATAGCCAATTGCGGCCGGTTCCTCGCCGCTGAGATCGCGGCGATGGTCGGGCTGCGCGCGATCCTCGCGCTTGGCGCTATTGCGCATCAGAGCGTGCTTGCGGCACTGGGGATCCGCCGCGGGTTGTTCACGTTCGCGCACGGCCGAATGCACGCCTTCCCCTCGGGCCTCATATTGGCGGACAGCTATCATTGCTCTCGGCTCAACACCAATACTGGCAAGCTCAGCGCCGAAATGTTCGAAGCGGTGTTTGACACACTGAGCAACCGGCTCACGTTGTCGCAAGCCGAGGGCACGCCCTAAGAAAGCACGTCTCAGGCGTTACGCTCCCGCATGATTCGCGCGCGGTCGCGCTGCCAGTCGCGCTGCTTTTCGGCTTGGCGCTTGTCGGCCTTGCGCTTACCGCGGGCAAGGCCCAGTTCGACCTTGGCGCGGCCGCGCTCGTTGAAGTAAATCGATAGCGGCACCACGGTGATGCCTTCTCGCCGGATTGCGCCCAATAGCCGGTTCATCTGCTTGCGGTGCAGCAATAATTTGCGCGGTCGCCGCGGCTGATGATTGAAATGGGCGGACGCCGAATATTCTGGGATATTAGCGTTGACCAGATAAAGCTCGCCTTCGCTCTCGTCGGCATAGGCCTCTGCTATGCTCGCCTGACCCTGGCGCAGCACCTTGACTTCGGTGCCTTGTAAGACGACGCCCGCTTCTAGTGTGTCCTCAATCAAATAGTCGTGACGCGCACGCCGGTTTTGCGCGACGAAACGGTCACTGGCACGCATCAGTTCAGGAGGCCGGCGCCGCGCATGGCCCGCTGCACCTTCTCCTGTGTCTCCGGCATGATCGCCCAGAGCGGCTGGCGGACCTCGGCGGTACAGCGGCCGAGCAAGGAGGCTGCATATTTAACGGGGGCGGGACTGGTTTCGGCGAATAGTGCGTCATGCAAAGGGATCAAGCGCTGATTAATCTCGCGAACCGTCGAGAAGTCGCCGCGCTGCCATGCCTCATGCATTTCCGAACATAGCCGCGGCGCAACGTTCGCAGTCACCGAAATGCAGCCGTCGCCGCCCTGCGCCAGATACGCGACCGCGGTGGCGTCCTCGCCCGAGAGCAGACAAAAACCCGGACCGATTTCGACACGCATGCGCAGCGGCCGGGCGAGGTCGTTGGTCGCGTCTTTAACGCCGAGGATATTTGGCAGTTTGGCGAGGCGCGCCATCGTCGCGTTCGTCATGTCCACCGACGAGCGCCCCGGAATATTGTAAATAATGATCGGTAGATCGACGGCGTCATGCACACTCTTGAAATGTTGGTAGAGCCCTTCCTGCGTCGGCTTGTTATAATAAGGGCAAACTATTAATGCCGCATTGGCTCCCGCCGCCTTCGCCTGCCGCGTCAACTCGATCGTGTGTTCGGTCGAGTTGGTGCCGGTTCCGGCGATAACCGGAGCCCGCCCCTTCGCGACCTCGACACATAATGCGATCAGTCGCTTGTGCTCGTGATTGGCGAGCGCCGGCGATTCTCCGGTTGTGCCGCATGGCACCAAACCGTGGGTGCCCTGGCCGATCTGCCAAGCCACGTGCTCTTGAAAGGCGCCTTCGTCCAACTCGCTGTGGCGAAAGGGCGTGATTAGCGCGACGAGCGATCCCTTGAACATCGTCTCCTCCGGGATGGCAGCACTTTCGATTCACGATAAACCCCATGGCCGGACGCTTCAACAGCCCTGGCGGACCGAAGCCAAGCCGGCAAAGCGCTTTCGAATATTGCCTCACACTTGCCCCCGAGCGTGAAAAACCGTAAGAAGCTTTGCCTCATCTTTGATTCAGCAGGAGCGCACCCCCTTTTGCTTCCGATTCCACGCGGGGCGTTGCTCGCCCTGATCCTTTTCGCCGGCGGCATTGCGCCCTCCAAAGCAGATAGCCTGTCGGCGTCCGATCTGGGGGCGCTGCGCTCGGCGCTGTCGGCTGCACAAAGCGGCGACTGGAGCCGAGCCTATGCTGAGGTGGCGCCGGCAACCGATCCGCTGCCGCAGAAGATGCTGCGCTGGATGGATTACGCCCGACCAGGTGCGCCGGGCCGTTTCCCCGACATCGCCGAATTTATCGAAAAGAACCCCGATTGGCCCGGCCAGAAGGCCTTGCGCAAGCATGCCGAGGAAGCGTTAACAGCCGAATCGGATGCGGTCGCTGGTGAATGGTTCAAACGTTATCCGCCACTAAGCGCCACCGGCAAGGTCCGCGAAGCCGAGATCCAGCTGAATGCCGGCGGCGATGTAGAAGGCGGCACCGCTGCGTTGCGGGCCGCCTGGATCAGCGCCGATTTCGGCCCACTCGACGAAAAGAATTTTCTCGCCCATCACTCCGCTTCGATCCGCCCCGAGGACCACGTCAAGCGAATGGATCGCCTTCTTTGGGACGGACAAGGCGACGCTGCGCGCCGTATGCTGCCGCTGGTATCCCGGGATTATCGGTTACTGGCGGAGGCGCGACTGGCGCTTGCAGCGCAAGCGCGCAAAGCGGAGGCGTTGGTCGCCCGAGTTCCGGCGCCGCGGCGCTCGGACCCGGGCCTCCTGTTCGAGAAGCTGCAATATCTGCGCAAGAAGGAAATGACTGACGCTGCGGTCCAGCTGTTGCTCTTTCAGGCCAATGATCTCATCCGGCCAGCCGCATGGTGGGGCGAACGGCAAGCGATCGCTCGCCAGGTTCTGGCGAACGGCAATGCGTCGCTCGCCTACCGCATTGTCGAGCAGCATGGCCTGATCGAGGGCAGCGCCTTCTCCGAGGCGGAGTTTCTGCTGGGCTATATTGCGTTGCGCTACATGAAACAGCCGGAGCTGGCCTTCGAGCACTTCTCGCAGATCCTGACCCGGGTCAGCACGCCCTTTGCGAAAGCGCGCGCAGGTTACTGGGGCGGACGCGCTGCCGAAACGCAGGGTAAATCCGACCTAGCCGCAAAATGGTACGCCGCCGGGGCCGATCACATGGCCACCTTTTATGGCCAACTCGCAGCCCATCAGCTGGGACATGACGCGCCGCCGCGTCCGGTTCCCGAGCCGGTGCCGACTGCTGACGAGCTCACACAATTCGAGAGCAACGAAGTGGTCCGCGCCGCCCGCCTCTTTTTCGAGCTAGGCGACGCGGCTCGCGGTAAGGTCTTCCTCCTTCATCTCGCCAACAACGCGAAGAGCCCGACGATGTTCGCGATGCTCGCCACCCTCGCCGAGAACAGCGGGCGCATCGATCTGGCGATCGCGGTCGCCAAACGTGCGATCGAGGCCGGAACCCCGCTGATGATCCATGGCTACCCGGTAACGACGATACCGGAGGGCGGCACCACCGCGGAAGATCCGCTGCTATTCGCAATTATGCGTCAGGAGAGTGCCTTTGAGGTCGATGCCGTCAGCCGATCCGGGGCGCGCGGATTGATGCAGCTGATGCCTGCGACAGCAAGTTCTACGGCGAACAGGATGCAGCTGCCCTTCTCCGCCGGGCGGCTGACTTCCGACGGCATTTACAATGTGCTCCTCGGGCGCAGCTACCTGGAGGGGCTGATCGACGATTTCGGGGGCTCTTACGCCCTGGCGGTCGCTGCCTACAACGCCGGCCCCGGCCGGGTACGGCAGTGGCTGCGTGACTATGGAGATCCGCGCGGCGGCAGTATCGATATGGTCGACTGGATCGAAATGATACCGATCAACGAGACGCGCAATTATGTTCAGCGCGTGCTTGAGAATCTGCAGATCTATCGCGGCCAAATCGGGCGGGACTCCGCGTTTTCCCTGGCCAGCGATTTGGCTCGATGAGGCTGTCGGCGCGCCGCGGCGCGCTATTCTGTTGATGGGCCCTTGCCAGCTTCGATCTATCTGTGCGCGGCCGGGATTACCCGGGCGAGACCGACGAATTTTTCGGGGTCTTGTGGCTCGTTGTTCACGCGAACTTCGTAATGCACGTGCGGACCGGAACTTCGGCCGGTGCTGCCGAGGAAACCGATCTGGTCGTGTTCGGCGACCCTCTGCCCTTCCGTTACAATATAGCGATGCAAATGGCCGTAAACGGTGGAAATGCCATTCCCATGATCGATCTCGACAACCTTACCGTAATCGCTGCGGTATCCAGCATATGTCACTACTCCCTCGGCGGTAGCATATACGGGTGACATGTAGGATGCCGAGAGATCGATGCCGGTGTGAAAAGAGGGCCGATGATTGAACGGATCGTGTCGCGGCCCGAACGGGCTTTCGACCTGGTATTGATCCAGCGGGGCGGCTAGCGGCAGCGATTTGAGGAGGCTGCGCATGGCCTCAAGTTGATCTGGGTCTATCTCGGGCGGGCGATTGCCATTTGGTGGGGCCACAAAGGGGCCGCCCTGGGCCCGAGTTTGGCTAAACTGCGGAAAGAGGCGTTCGACATCGAGGCCGGTGGACCCAAGAAGACGGCGAAACTCGCCAATTACTTGCCGGGCGATGTCTGCAACTCCGCGCCCCTCGGATTCGACTTGCCGCGGCGCATCGGATGCTATGACGCGGGGGTTCGGCGGTTCCGCATCGGGTCGGTTGGTGTCAGTCGTAATCACCCCGGCCAGGCGCAACCCGCCGCCTAATTTATGCGCCGGCCGCGAATTGAGTTGAACGGGTCCGTGTTCGTGGTGGGCAATCCGGGTGTGCAACCGGCCTCGCGTTGCGCTCGCCAGCTCCGAATCGGCGGCCATGCGATCGCGGCTGGTCCGAGCGATGCCGAAGCAGGATAGTGCAGCGCAGACCACGATCAAAGCCAGAGCTGCGGCAATCCCAACAGACAAACCGATCTTCGACCACCAGTTTTCAATTCGAAATTCAATAGGCGTTTCGGAGAAGCGGAAGCTTCTCCGGCCTGGCGTTTCGGCGACCATTTCCCCCATCCCCACATGCTGCCGAACCGTGGGTGTCCGGCGGAAAGGCCCCGGACCAGGTTGCGGCTACGAAAGGTCGAGTGCGCCGTTGATGGCGTCAACCGCGGCACCCTAACGGGTGGAGCCTGGGGTCGCAATCCAATTTCGTTAATTTTGCCGAAATCGAGCGTACCCGTCAGCTTAACCCATAATAAGACGAGGCATTTCTCCGATAGCGCCAGACAAACCCCGCGCAGCCAGGGACCGACAGTTGCGTTTTCTATGCTGACGCTAGGGTTCTTTGGGGGCCCACAGCTTCTTATTTGAGATGATCCCGCGGGGAGCACTTGGAACTCTCCCTCTCAACCCGAATGCCCCCGCGGGTCAGGCATCCAGCCGCATCTCGGCCCGATTCGGCTGCTCCGTTGCAAACTGGGTACGGTAATATTCGGCGAAAATACCGTCGCGGCGCAGCAATTCAGGCACGTTTCCAGCTTCGACGATCCTGCCCTCGCGTAATACGACGATCTGGTCACAACGCTGAACGGTCGACAGCCGGTGGGCGATGATTAAAGTCGTCCGCCCCGTCATCAGCCGTTCAATACCGGCCATGACGAGCGCCTCCGTTGCGACATCGAGCGCGGAGGTGGGTTCATCCAATATCAAGATCGGGGCGTCGCGTAAGAGCGCCCGCGCGATCGTAATTCGCTGCTTTTCCCCCTCTGACAACGGAACCCCGGATTCGCCAATGACGGTATCGTAACCCTCCGGCAGCGAAACGATCATGTCATGAACTCGCGCCAGCCGAGCCGCTCTTTCAATTTCTTCATCGCTTGCTCCGGGACGTCCGTAGGCGATGTTGTCGCGCGCCGAAAGCGGGAAAATCAGCGGTGGCTGCAAGACCATGCCGATCTGGCTGCGTAGCGACTTCAGCTTGTACTCGCGCACGTCCACACCGTCGATTTCGACGACTCCGTTTGACGGGTCGAAAAATCGGGGTAGCAGGCCGAGCAACGTGGATTTGCCTGCGCCGGTGGGGCCGATCACCGCTATCTTGGCGCCGGCAGCTACCTTCAGCTCGATGCCGGTCAGGACCGGTGTCTCGGGCCGATATTTAAAACTGACATTGCGCCAGGCGACTTCGCCGCGTGCTCCTTTCGAAGCGAAACTGCGGCTACCGTCTTTGAGATCGGCCGCGGTATCCAGCACTTCAAAGACTCGCCGCGCTCCGACCCGGGCGCCAGCAATCAAGCCCCAACTCTGCGTAATCTGGTTGATCGGAGCATAGAGCTGGGCAAGGTAGGAAACGAATACGATCAGTTCCCCCACCGACAACCTTCCGGCGATCACCGACCTCGCTCCGGCGTAAACGACGATCGCTGTCCCGCCCGCGATTACGACATTGACCGCTCCCGAGTAGAGGGTCTGCCAGCTATAGAGCCGCAATGTCGCCCGCAGGCTCTCCCGGCTGGCTCCCATAAAGCGCCGGTGTTCTTCTTCTTCCTTGGTGAAGGCCTGGACTACCTTGATCGACGACATCGCCCATTGAACGAGCGAATAGACCCGGCTCTCGGTAGTACGCACTTCGGTCGCGACATTAACAATTTTTCGATTAAATCCGGATATCAGTGCGAACAGAAGCGGGACGACGGTCAGCGCTAGCAGCGTGAGCATCGGATCCAGCGGCAACAGAACGACGAGCATGCCGCCGAGCAGAATCGCCGCGGACAGGATAGGCAATGCGCCATTCATGATCATGGTCTGCACGGCAAAACTGTCCGCTGTGATCCGGTACAGCAGATCACCGACCCTTTGCCGACCATGGAAGGCGAGGGAAAGCCGCTGGAGATGAGCGTAAAGAGCGCCGCGCAGATCGTTCACCATCCGCTGCCCGACGCGGATCGTCGTATAGTTGTGTAGCAAGGTCAGCGCGCCGCTGCCGAGATGAATCACGACGATCCCGAGGCAGGCCAATAGCAGCAATAGTGCCGGCGGTAATTCCGCCAGTCCGGCGCGCGGAAACGGCTTGCCGCCAAGCACGTTGTCTATAATCACTTGCAGCGGCCACGGCTTCATCAGCTCGAAACCGGCGATCAGGAACACTTGCAAGAGCGCCCAAACGACGAGCCGGCGGTATGGCCTCAAATAGGGTAGAAGCTTCGTCGCGAGCCCCCCCGGCCCGATTGCAGACCGGCTCAGATCCGCCATGGATCAGACCGTGCTCGGCGTGCGCATCGGCAATGGGGTTCGGCTAATCGGCTCGACTGGGACCAACCTCGCCTGTTTGGCGATCGTTTCAATGATGCGGTGCATCAGCCTTCCGAAGCCGAACAATTGGCAACCCATAATCCCCGACCCGAGCAGTCCGACGCCGCCGACCGATGCCGCCGCCATCGGCCAGCCGAGGATCAGCGCGCATGCCGTCACTGCGGCGCAGCTGCGCAAAAGAAATAGAGCGATCGGCGAAAAACGCATCGCACAACGCACCCGTAGCAGCCGCTTTGCGCCGCCGTGATTTTCCGTACAGACGAGAACCAGCGCGCGGCTGCACAGGCCGCGGGCGATTTTGAGATCCCAATTGCTCCAACCGGTATCGGGTACAACGAAGTATTTCTGCGGTACGAGGAAGTCTATCAACCCGCCGATCAGCGCCTCCTTCTCGACTGCGGCCTCGTTCCAATAAGCCAAATGGAATGCCCGGCTACCCCACCAAATGTGCGGGCGCTGCTCGGTTTCGGCTGCACCGATGCGCTCGTGAGAGCGCATTTCCTTCAGGCGCCATTTAATTCGTTCCCAGCCGCGCAATAAAGGACCCAAATAAATCAATAGCGCGACCAGTGCTCGCGCCTTAAATCCCGAGAACCGTTTGTCGATGGGTGCTTTAGCGGCGCCGTTGATGCACATGAACCACGTCACGAGCAGTGGAACCGTGAGCAGCCACAGCCACCCGCCACCGATGATCCCTCCCAATGCGAGCGGCAGCGCCGCGGCGCTCCACTCAAAGCTCAGCGGAAGAAATGCAGTCAGTGATGAGGGAGGCTCGTAAAGCGTCTGAAACAGGCCCCGCCCAAAAACTCCCGAATAAATAACCGGGCGGCGCGACAGCAACAGCGAGGTCGAGAGGTCGCCGTAGATGCGGCCCAACCACTTAGCTTGACCAAACAGGTTGAACCGAAACGGGTGCTTCGAGTAAACGAGCGCCTCGGCCTTCCCGTAGCCGCGCTGCTGGGCGCAATAAGCAGCTACGGTATTGCGGCGGAAATGCCAGACCACGGCGGCCGGGCTGAACCCGATTGTGTAGCCGGCGTCCTGGAAACGCCAGCAAATATCGACATCGTCGCCGGCGGTACGGTAAATCGGATCGAAACCCCCCAGCTCCAGCAACACGTCGCGCCGAAAAGCCATGTTGCAGCCCGCGATGTGTTCGGCCAGTTCGTCGCTGATCAGAACATGGGTCGGACCTCCGGGCGCAACCGCTACCGCGGCAGGGACCAAATCGTCTTCCGGCGGCGGGAAGTTCGGACCGCCGCACGCCGCAAGCCTGCTCGCCTCCATCTTCGCAACAAGGTAGGTAAGCCAATCGGGGTCGGCGACGCAGTCGCTGTCGGTGTAGGCGACGATCTCGCCGGTCGCCGCTTCGGCGCCGACATTGCGCGCGGCGCTCAAGCCCCTGTTGGGCTGACTGATGATCCGGCAATAGCCGTAGCTCTCGGCGATCTCAAGAGTTCGGTCGCTTGAGCCGTCGTTGACGACAATCACCTCGTAATCCGGATAATTGAGCACGGCGAGCGAGGCAAGGCACCGATCCATCGTTCGCTCGGCATTGTAGGCGCAGACGACGACCGAGACCCGCGGGTAGCGATGCAGAGGAGGCGGCAATAAACCCTTGTATTGCCGGACGATCTCGTCGAACGAGGGCTTCGGCCGGCGGTCTCGGTCCACTAGGCCAAAAGCCCAGTTGTCGATCAGGTGACCGCCGGTGAACCATTCGTCGGTCCAGGCAAAGATGAACGTCCCGGCCACCCCGGCCTCAAATGCGGCATTGACTTGCCAGGACAGAATGCGGCGCTGTTCCTCTTCTCCCTGGCCGAATGAATCGATGCCAAATTCCGTCAGCACCAAGGGCTGATCGAGCGCCACATTGTGGAGCCGCGCAATATATCGTCGGAATGCCGACTGTTCGTGAAGATAGACGTTGAAGCAGACGAAGTCCGTGAAATCGACGGTCAGATATTCGGTTGATGGATAATTGGCATAGCTGACAAGCGCATCAGGATGCTGGGTCTTCACGCAAGCCATGAGGCTTTTGAGGAACCGGCGTACCGCCTCGGCGCCGTGCCAGCGCACCATATCGGGGGAGATTTCATTGCCGATCAAATAGGCAAAGACAGCAGGGTGGCGATGGCAATCACAGACCGCGGCGACCACAGCGTCGCGAATCTGCCGCCGGGTCGACGCGCTGTCGAGAAATGCAATGTGTTGCGCCCATGGAAGTCCGACCAGCAGCTTCAACCCCGCATATTGGGCTGCATCGAGCAACCAGATCGGCGGGACAGTGAACACCCGAACGGTGTTGATACCGGCCTCCGCCATCAGCGCAAAATCTTTGTCGACCACGGCGAATTCGGGGAACGGGGCGCCATGGCTGCCCTCCGGGAAGGGGCCGTAAGTGACCCCTTTGATGAAGTGCTTTCTCTCTCCAATGAAAAAGAATTTCCCCTCGACGCGGACGGGTCCCGAATTGTCCAGCGCCTGCGTGGGCACCGGTTGGTGCTGCGAGGCAACCTCGTCGGTTTCTACCAACGTCATTATGGGGGCTCCCAGGGGCGACTTATTTAGGCGGCCACGCAGCGGCCTGACGGACCCGCGCACAACGAGCGGTCACGTAATTTGTTCCGAGCGCTGCAACTGACGCGAATGCCCGGTGTGCCAGGCGAGGGCAGTGCTAATGATGCTATCGAGATCCGATATTTGCGGATGCCACCCGAGAAGTTCCGTCGCTAAGCCGGGATCGGCAACCAGCGCCGGTGGGTCGCCGGGGCGACGCGCCGTGTAACGGCACTGAATCCGGCGCCCGCTGATGATTTCGGCGGCCCTAACTACCTCCCGCACCGAATGACCCTGGCCGGTGCCGAGGTTCAATGCCATGCTTCCTCCTTCGGCGCCGAGATGCTCGAGCGCGCGCAAATGCGCGTCGGCGAGGTCTTGGACATGAATGTAATCGCGAATTGCGGTCCCATCCGGTGTCGGATAATCGGTGCCATAAATGTCGATATGCGGCCGCGCGCCGATTGCCGCCTGCAGGACGAGCGGTATCAGATGCGTTTCCGGCTCGTGCAGTTCTCCCACTTCGCCGTCGGGATCGGCGCCTGCGGCATTGAAATAGCGCAATGCCGCCCAACGCAAACCATAGGCTTCGCCATACCAGCGCAATGCCCGCTCGATCGCCAGCTTGGTTTCGCCGTAAGGATTGACAGGTAGTTGGGTGGTGCTCTCGCTTATCGGAACGCGGGCGGGAGTGCCATAGGTGGCACAAGTCGACGAGAAGACAATCGTGTCGATGCCGGCCTCCCGCATAGCCTCGAGCAGAGACAGCGTGCCGCCGAAATTGTTGCGGTAATACATTGCCGGATCGGTCACCGACTCGCCGACATAGGCGTAGGCGGCGAAATGCATGACTGCCGAGATTCGGTACTCGTCCAGCGTGGCGATTAGGTTGGCTTGATCTGCAATATCGCCCTCGACCAAGGGCCCCCACCGCACCGCTCCGCGATGGCCGCGCGAAAGGTTATCAAAGACCACCGGCCGGTATCCGGCCCGTGCCAACGCCTTGCAGGCGTGACTTCCGATATATCCCGCCCCGCCCGTCACCAAAACCGATTTGGACATGCCTGCTCTAGCTCGCCGAGTTATGAGAAACAACGTAGCACGCTGCGTCTCTCTTCCTGATATTGCATTAATCGGGGATGCGGAGCCCGACCGCCGGCAGTCTGCCGTAGCCTCTTGGCGGTCTCGGCCTTGCCCGTGTGGCCAGCTGCTTTCGCAGGAGCCGCTTATCGTCTTTAAGAGAGCAACAGCCTGAGGATTATGGTGTGAAGTGTTCAGCCAGATTGTCGAGCCTGATCTCGTACGGCTCGCACCGCCCAATCCAAGTTACGAACTCGCCGGGGGTGGCCCGCAGCGATTTCTCGGCGTCGAGGATATAGGGCGTTGCGCACATCTGGTCGGTGATCTCGGCATTAACCTGCGGATCGTACTTGTTGAAGGCGAGGAATTCCGGCGGAATATTGCCGGTCGGTTTCGCCGCACCGGTGGTGAAGGCGTCCTTGATGGGAATGAACGGGGTGCAGCCACCAAGACAAACCGCCGGAAGTGCCAACAGAATGAAGAGCCGCATCTCGATTGGCCGCTAGTTGAGACGTCGATTTTGCCGGTCGAGTGCAGCGAGCGCAAGATGCAGCCTAAACGGCAGTCGATCGGGATCGCTGCCTTCTAGGCCGCTTGTGCGGGAGGGGCTCCTCCGCCGGCACCCCCGCCGCCGCCAAAGCCTGCCGCTGTCGCGCCGCGAGGTTTGTTTCGTCGAAATCCTCGATCAATTCATGGAACAGGCGGTACCAGTTGATCTCGGCCTTGAGGTGCAGGAATACCGAGCCGAGGCCGACCGCGGCGCGGTCCATAAAAACGAATTCGCGTGGCGGTCTGACGCCGCCGAGCCGGCGGATATCGCGATGCACGCTCTCGGCCACGGCTGCGCCATAGACCCCGCTCGCCTTCTCCTGGATCAGCCGCTTGCGGTCCTCGAGCAGCGGGCCGTAAACGAACAGAGCCCAGCGGTTCAGCACATCGATGATCTTGTCCGACAGATCGCCGAAACCCCAACTCTGGTAGGCATGGACCGCGAGATCGCGATCGCCGCGCTGCAGGGCGTGATAGAGATCAATGACGCCGCGGACGAACGAGGCCCGAAAGATCCGGATGCAGCCGAAATCGAGGAGATTGACCGTGCGGTCCGCCGCGACTGTGTAATTCCCGAGATGGGGATCCCCGTGGATTACGCCGTAGTAATAAAACGGCACGTACCACATCCGGAACATCCGCAGCGCGATCTCGTTTCGCTCTTCCAGCGGGGCTCTTGCAATGTCCAGGATCGGAGCGCCTTCGAGCCAGGTCATCGTTAGCAGGCGACGGGTCGACAGCTCGGAAATGGGGGTCGGCACGGCGATGCGGGGTTCAGCGCCCAGGATCTCTCCGTAAAGCCGCATATGCGCCGCCTCACGCTCGTAATCGAGCTCTTCGCGCAGCCGCTCGGCGATCTCGGTGTGGATTTCATCGGTGGTGACCGCCCGGTCATAGCGCTCGTACAGATTCATCGCGAGCTTCAGCTGCCGCAGATCGGCTTCCACCGCCGAGGCCATGTCGGGGTATTGCAGTTTGCAGGCGAGCGGGGTTCCATCGAGCGCGGTCGCCCGGTGCACTTGACCTAGCGAGGCCGCGCGCGCCGCGGTTCTGTCGAAATCGCGAAACCGGCTCAGCCAATCGGGGCCGAGTTCGCCGGCCATGCGTCTCCTGACGAATGGCCAGCCCATGGCAGGCGCATTTGCCTGCAGCTGAATCAGTTCCTGGACGTATTCCTGCGGGAGGGCATCGGGGATTGTGGCGAGCAATTGCGCGACCTTCATCAACGGCCCCTTGATGCCGCCTAGCACCGCCTTGAGCTCGGCTGCGTGACGCCCGCGATCGAGGTTGAGGCCGAGATAGCGCTCGCCGGCAAGCCTCGCCGCGAGGCCGCCCATTGCGGTCGAAACCTGTGCGTAGCGACGCACCCGGCCTGTGAGTGAATTGTCGTCCGGCACTGCTACTCCGCAAGCTGCAAACAACCGGGAGGGATCAGCTCAGCCGTTCAAGTTCGTCGATGAGACCGGCGATGATGGAGAGGCCCTTAGACCAGAAGGAAGGGTCGGCGGCATCGAGGCCAAAGGGGGCCAGCAGCTCGCGATGCCGCAGAGTTCCGCCCGCCCTGAGCATCTCGATATAGCGTTCGGCAAAGCCCTGATGGGCGTCCTCGTACACCGCGTAGAGCGAGTTTACCAAGCAGTCGCCAAACGCGTAGGCGTAGACATAGAAGGGGGTGTGGATGAAATGCGGGATATAAGACCAGTAATAACGGTAGACGCCGTCCAGGCGCAGTGCCGGCCCGAGGCTCTCGCGCTGGACCTCGAGCCAGATGTCGGAAAGCTGCTCGGGGGTCAACTCGGCCTCGCGGCGCTCGTCGTGCACCTTCTCCTCGAATGTGACGAAAGCGATCTGCCGGACCACCGTGTTCAGCATGTCCTCGACTTTGGCGGCAAGCATGACCTTGCGCCGCTGCGGATCGGTTTCGCGTGCCAGCAGGGCGCGGAATGTCAGCATCTCGCCAAACACCGAGGCGGTCTCTGCCAGCGTCAGTGGTGTGTCGGCCATCAGATAGCCCTGACCGTTGGCGAGCACCTGATGGACACCGTGACCGAGTTCGTGCGCCAAGGTCATAACGTCGCGCCCGCGGCCCTGGTAGTTCAGCAGCAGATAGGGGTGGGCGCTGGGCACCGTCGGGTGCGCGAAGGCGCCTGAGGCTTTGCCTGGCCGCACCGGCGCGTCGATCCAGCGTCCGGCGAAGAAGCGTCCGCCGACCGTTGCCATTTCGGGCGAGAAGGCGCCATAGGCCGACAGTACGGTCTCCTCTGCCTCAGCCCACGAAATCGTGCGCTCCTCCTGCTCCGGCAGGGGAGCATTTCGGTCCCAAAACGGCATTTCCTCAAGACCGAACCAGCGCGCCTTGAGCTTGTAATAGCGGTGCGACAGGCGTGGGTAACTGTCGCGGACCGCCGTAATCAGCGCATCGACGACCGCGTCCTCGACGAAATTCCCCAGGTTGCGCGAAGAGATGGGGCGAGGGAACCGCCGCCAGCGGTCCTCGATTTCCTTGTCCTTGGCGAGCGTGTTGATGATCAAGCCCAGGGTTCGCGTGTGCTTTCCCAGGACTTCACCAATCACCAGCCCAGCCTCGCGCCGGACCTCGGGATCGCGGTCGGAGAGAAGGTCGAGGGCTTCAGGCTCGGTCAGTTCCTTGCCGCCGATCGGAAACCGCAGATCGGCGATAGTCTCGTCGAACAGCCGCACCCACGCTGCGCGACCGGCGACGTGCTTCTCATGCAGCAACTTTTCGACTTCGTCGCTCAATTGGTGCGGGCGAAAGGCGCGGGTGTCACGCAGCCATGGCTGGTAGCGAGCGAGCCCCGGGTCGGTTAGCTTCGCCTCGAGCTCAGCATCTTCGAGGCGATTGAGTTCGAGGGTGAAGAACAACAGTATCGTCGAGACCGCGTTCGTTCTCTCCTGCATTGTCTGATAGAAGCGCCCGATTTCGGGATCGGAGAGATTTCCGGCGTGGACCAGCGAGGCGTAGCTCATGATGCGGCCGATCTTTTCCTGCATCCGCTCGTAGCTAGCGACCGCAGCGCCGAGTTCCGTCCCGGAGATATCGGCCAGATGCCCCTGATAACGGTTGCGAAAGTGTTCGGCCTCGGCGGCGAGTTGGGCAAGATCGCGGGTCAGCGCCTCGCTGTCGCGGCCCGGGTAGAGATCGGACAGATCCCATTCGGGCAATCCGCCCAACGACGCCTCCCTTTGCTCTTCTGCCAATTCCGCCACCGCCCAATTGCGCATTGCCGTGCCTCGATAGGTGTTTAGTTTGCATATAGGATTAGCAGCCTTGGATAACAGGCGAGACTATTCCGCAGCCGGCTCTAGGCTCTTACAAGGGCGGAGCGACGGCTCGGGGGAACAAATGGATTACGATGAATGCCGTAGTCTGCCGGCGATGTTCTTTGAGCAGGCTGACCGGCTTGGCGAAAAGCCGTTTCTGTGGGCGAAGCGCGAGGGGCGCTATCAGCCGGTCAGCTGGGCGGAGGCGGCACGCGATGTGCGTCAGCTGGCGCTCGCATTGCGTGGCCTCGGGATTGCGCGCGGCGAGCGCGTCGGCTTGGTTTCGGAGAATCGGCCGGAATGGATCATCGCCGATCTCGCGATTATGAGCGCCGGGGCGATCACCGTGCCGGCTTACGTTACGCATACGATCGAAGACCATCGTCACGTTTTCGCCAACAGCGGCGCGCGCGCGGTTTTCGTCTCGAAATCGGGTCTTTCGGCTCGCGTTCTGGCGGCGGCCAATCAGGTCGATTCCGTGAATACGGTAATCGCGATCGAACCGGCCGCGGGGCAAGCCAGCGCCGTCGACCTCTTGTCTTGGGACGAGGCACTGGTTCGCGGTGCAGAGCGGCTCGACGATACAACCGAACTGGTTGAGGCGATCGAGCCCGACGATACGGCCTGTCTGATGTACACCTCGGGGACGGGCGGCATTCCCAAAGGAGTAATGACCACCCACCGCAATATCATTGCCAACTGCCGAGGCGCCCATCGCGTGCTCGAGATGCTGGGTCTCGGCGATGAGGTGTTCTTGAGCTTTCTGCCGCTATCGCACTCATACGAGCACACTGCCGGCGAAATGTTCCCGATCTCGATAGGGGCCCAAATCTATTTCGCCGAAGGGGCCGAAACCCTCGCCACCAATATGCTTGAGGCGCGGCCGACGATCATGACCGCCGTGCCCAGGCTCTACGAAACATTGCACCAGCGCATCCGCCTCGCGGTCGACCGCAAGGGCGGCATAAGCCGCAAGATGTTCGATCAGGCGCTCACGATCGGTAAAAAGCGCCTTTTGTCGGACCAGACGAGCCTCGCCGAGCGGCTGGTCGATCCATTGCTAGACCGGGTCGTGCGCGCGAAAGTTCGCGACCGCTTTGGCGGGCGTCTCAAGGCGATGGTCTCTGGCGGTGCGGCACTCAACCCCGAGATCGGGCGGTTCTTTCTGGCGCTCGGCGTCACTCTGCTGCAAGGCTATGGTCAGACCGAAGCAGGTCCTGTCATCAGCTGCAATCCGCCATCGCGAATCAAAATCGATACGGTCGGACCGCCGCTAGAGGGAGTGCTGGTGCGCATTGCCGAGGACGGTGAGATCCTGGTGGCCGGCGACAATGTCATGAGGGGATACTGGAACGATCCTGACGCGACGGCCCAGGCGCTCGAAGGCGGCTGGCTGCACACCGGCGATGTCGGGGAGATCGACGAGGACGGGTATCTCCGCATCACCGATCGGAAACGTGATTTTATCAAGAGTTCCGGCGGCGAGATGATCTCCCCGGCGCGCATCGAAGGTTACCTAAGCTTGCAGCCGGAGATAGCGCAAGTCATGGTGTTCGGCGATCGTCGCCCTTACCTTGTTGCTGTTGTGGTGCCCGATTCCGAATTTGTCGCGGCTTATTGCGACGGGAAGGCGCCCGAGGCGGCAGCGCTTGCCGTTGATCCTAGCTTCATCAAGGCAATCGGTGCCGCTATCGCCCGCGTCAACCAGATTGTGTCGCCGAGCCAGCGGGTGCGACGGTTTATCATCGCAACCGAACCGTTCACGATCACCAATGGCCAGATGACGCCAACCCTGAAGATCAAGCGCCACGCAATCCGCGAAACGCACGGCGGCGCTCTTGATGCGCTCTATCAAACCAAAGAAATCGCGGCCTGAAGGAGAGGAAACATGCGGCTCGAAAATAAGGTGGGTATCGTCACTGCGGGAGCTTCGGGCATGGGCCGGGCCGGCGCGTTGCGGTTCACGCGCGAAGGAGCTGCGGTGGGGGTCGTCGACATCGACGAGGCGGGTGTCGACGCGGTGGTGCGTGAGATCACCGTTGCAGGCGGCCGTGCGCTCGGCCTCGCTGGTGATCTGCGCGAGGACGACTTTGCTCGCTCGATCGTGCGGCGCACGGCCAACGCCTTTGGCGGGCTCGATTTCGTGTGGAACCACGTCGGCCACCCCGGCCCCGCTTCCGTCGAGGGCATCGACATGGCGGATTTTGAGATTGCGATCGACCTGAACCTGCGCACGGTGCTGGTGACGACCGAAGCCGCAATCCCTGAAATTCGTGCGCGCGGCGGCGGCAGCCTTCTGTTCACCGCCTCGACTTCCGGTATTCAGGGTTCGGCGTTCAGCCCGGTCTACTCGATGGCCAAGTTCGGGGTCGTCGGCTTTGTGCGCTCGCTCGCGAAGCGGCTCGCTGCGGAAAAGATCCGCGTCAATGCGATCTGCCCAGGCCCGATCGACACGCCGATGCTGCGCGTGTTTGTCGCACGTCCGGACCAGCAGCGCACCGCGGGACAGGACAAGGAGGCGCTGGTCCAACTGCGCGGCCGGCAGAACCCGATGGGCCGTACCGGCAGACCCGAGGAAATCGCCGCGGCCGCGCTTTTCCTGATCTCGGATGAGGCCTCGTTCGTTTCCGGCGCGGCGCTGCCGGTCGACGGCGCTGCCACCGCCTGAGCCGCCTCAATCGAGGGCAGCGAGCATATCCGCACTGACCAGCGTGACACCCGTGTCACTGCGATAGAAGCGCTTGGCGTCGAGCGCCGGATCCTCGCCAATGACCAGCCCCGGTTTGATGCGGCAACCCCGGTCGATAACCACTTTGTTCAGTCTCGCGTGCCGGCCGACCAGCACATCCGGGAGCAGCACCGCCTCGCAGGTTTGGACATACGAATTGACGCGGACATTCGAAAACAATAGCGACCGGCGCACTGTGGCGCCGGAAATAATGCAGCCGCCGGAAACCATTGAGTCGACCGCCATACCGCGCCGATCATCATCGTCGAACACGAATTTCGCCGGCGGCAATTGCTGTTGATAAGTCCAGATTGGCCAGTTCGGGTCATAGATGTCGAGCGATGGGGTCGGTCTGACGAGATCGAGGTTGGCCGACCAATAGGCGTCGATCGTCCCGACGTCGCGCCAATAGGCCTCGGCCTCCGGCGTCGTCTTGACGCAGCTGTCCTCGAAAGAATGGGCCGCCGCCAAGCCGCGACTGACCAGGTTTGGAATGACGTCCTTGCCGAAATCGTGACTGGAGGTGCGGTTTCGATGGTCGCGCTCGAGTTCGGCGTAAAGGAACTCGGCCGAAAAGACGTAAACCCCCATGCTGGCTAACGCGCGGTCGGGTTTGCCGGCCATTGCCGGCGGGGCTTTCGGTTTCTCAAGAAAATCGGTGATCGCCATCGAATCATCGACCGCCATCACGCCGAAATCGGAGGCCTGCTCGATCGGCACTTCGACGCAGGCGACGGTGCAATCGGCGCCCTTGTCGATGTGATCGGCGAGCATATTGGAGTAATCCATTTTGTAGATGTGATCGCCGGCCAGCACGACAAAATATTGTGGGCCGGCGGCGCGGAAGATGTCGAAGTTCTGGTAAACGGCATCGGCGGTGCCGCGATACCAGGTCGCTTCGTCCAAGCGCTGCTGCGCCGGGAGAAGGTCGAGGAACTCGTTCATCTCGGGCCGAAGGAAAGACCACCCCATCTGGAGGTGGCGCAACAGGCTGTGCGCCTTGTACTGGGTCAGGACGGCGATGCGCCGGACCCCCGAATTGATGCAGTTCGACAGCGCGAAATCGATGATCCGGAACTTGCCGCCAAAAAACACGGCTGGCTTTGCGCGGCGATCGGTCAGTTGCTTGAGCCGGCTGCCGCGACCGCCGGCCAGCACCAACGCAATGGCTCGCCGCGGCAGCCTTTGTGGGATGGGAGCGCTCGACAACATTCCGCGACCCTTCTCCGGCGGTGTTTAAAGAAAGTGCGCGAGGGCACGCCCGTCGTCAATGTCAACAGCGCCACTGGGCTGCGATAAACCAACGAGCGCAAGCGCAAGCTCGGCGGAGTAGCCGAGCCTGCGGCAAGAGGAAACCCGTCGCGCCCTCCACCGACCTTGTGACAAGTCACGCCGCAGTCGCTACGGGCCGGCAACCGAATGGCCAAAGCTATGATCGGGAGAACGGCTGATGTTGCAGAAGATCCCGGCGGCGCTCGCAGGCTTCGTCATCGCGACGATCTCTGCCGGGGGCTATCTCGGTATCGTGGCTTTGATGGCGATAGAGTCGGCCTGCATTCCGATCCCCTCGGAAATCATAATGCCTTTCTCGGGTTATCTGGTTTCGACCGGGCGATTCAATCTGCTTCTCGTTGCAACTGCAGGAGCGGTCGGTTGCAATCTCGGGTCGACCCTTGCCTATTTCGCGGGGCGCTACGGCGGCCGGCCGCTAGTCGAGAAGTGGGGGGCCTACATTCTGATGAGCCGGCGCGATCTCGACATCACCGACCGGTTCTTCGCTCGGTTCGGCGGCATTGCGGTATTGCTCGGCCGGCTCTTGCCTGTCGTCCGCACGTTTATCGCCCTACCAGCGGGAATTGCTCGCCTGCCGCAACTCAGGTTTCAGATATACACCTTCGTCGGCTCGTGGCCGTGGTGTTTCGGCCTCGCTTACGTTGGGTTCAAATTGGGCGAGCGGTGGAACAGCGATCCTCGGCTGCAGACTATCATGCACCGCTCGGACCTGCTCGTTCTAGCGGTCATTGTGCTTGGCCTGTGCTGGTATGTATGGCGGCACCTGCACCGCAGCAGAGAACGGCCACGGTGATCGGAGTTCCGGTTCCGACACCAGTCACACCGGAGTGAGACCGCACGGTCGCCCAAATTCCGGCGCGTACTTTATCAATGCGCGATTTCGCTCAGCGCTTGCAATTCAGCCTGCAGGACGTTCTGCAGCCGCTCGAGGCGGCGGAGTTCGACCAGCAGGGTGTCGCGTTCCGGGCCTGCTGCTCGCGCCACCTGCTCGCGCAGGCTCGGCAGGTTGCCCTCGACAGTTTGCAGCTCGGCTTCGATCGTGCCGCGATCGAGTTCATCCGGCGAGAGCGCCTCGTCGGCAAGGACGGTGCAGCGCTCCGGCGTCACCTCGGCAATGCCGCTCACGATGAAGATGCGCCGCGTGACCGCATTGCCTTCGTAAATGTCGATGGTACCGGGCCGGATCGACGAAATCAGGGGCGCATGGCCGGGCAACACGCCGAAATTTCCCTCCGTGCCGGGGACGACGACCATCTCGACCATGTCTGAAAGCAGCAGGCGCTCGGGCGTCACCAACTCGAACTGCACGCGCTCGGCCACTGGAGAAATCCCGCGTCAGGCCGCCTCGGCCGCCATCTTGCGCGCCTTCGCGACGGCCTCGTCGATCGTGCCGACCATGTAGAAGGCGCTTTCTGGCAAATCGTCGTGGTCGCCGGCGACAATGCCGCGGAACCCCTTGATCGTATCTTCGAGGTTGACGAACACGCCGGGAGTGCCGGTGAACACTTCGGCGACGTGGAAAGGCTGCGACAGAAAGCGCTGGATCTTGCGCGCCCGCGTTACCGTCTGCTTGTCCTCTTCGGAAAGCTCGTCCATGCCGAGGATCGCGATGATGTCCTGCAGCGATTTGTAGGTTTGCAGCACACGCTGTACCTCGCGAGCGACTCGATAGTGATCATCGCCGATGATCCGCGCATCGAGCATCCGGGAGGTCGAGTCGAGCGGATCCACCGCCGGGTAAATGCCGAGCTCGGCGATCTGCCGCGACAACACGGTGGTCGCGTCAAGATGCGAGAAAGTCGTGGCGGGCGCCGGGTCGGTCAGATCGTCGGCGGGCACGTAGATCGCTTGAACCGAGGTGATCGACCCCTTCTTGGTGCTCGTGATGCGCTCCTCCAGCGTACCCAGATCGGTCGCGAGGGTCGGCTGATAGCCGACCGCTGAGGGAATCCGGCCGAGCAGCGCCGACACCTCAGAGCCCGCCTGCGTAAAACGGAAGATGTTGTCGACGAAGAACAGCACGTCCTGCCCCTCCTCGTCACGGAAATATTCGGCGAGGGTGAGGCCGGACAAACCGACGCGAGCGCGCGCTCCCGGCGGCTCGTTCATCTGGCCATAGACGAGCGCCGCCTTGGAACCTGGGCCGTCGATATTGATGACTCCGGATTCCATCATCTCGTGATAGAGGTCGTTGCCCTCGCGGGTGCGCTCGCCGACGCCTGCGAACACCGAGTAGCCGCCATGCGCCTTGGCGATGTTGTTGATCAGCTCCATGATGATCACGGTCTTGCCGACCCCGGCGCCGCCAAACAGCCCGATCTTGCCTCCTTTGGCGTAGGGCGTCAGGAGATCGACGACTTTGATCCCAGTGACCAGGATCTCCGCCTCGGTCGACTGGTCGACGAATTCGGGCGCCGGCCGGTGGATCGGCAAACGCCGGTTGGTCTGCACCGGGCCGCGTTCGTCGACTGGCTCGCCAATGACGTTGAGGATGCGACCCAGGGTCTCCGGACCGACCGGCATCGTGATCGGGCCGCCGGTATCGATCACTTGGGTCCCGCGCACCAGCCCGTCGGTTGTGTCCATCGCAATCGTCCGCACGGTACTCTCACCGAGCTGTTGCGCCACTTCGAGGACCAAGGTCCCATTGCCCCGATCGATGTGTAGCGCAGTCAGAATTTCTGGTAGTTCGCCGTCAAAGCGGACGTCCACGACAGCGCCGATAACCTGGGTGATCGTGCCAATGCTATTCTTGGGCATGTCTTCGAAATTCCTTCGCCTCAAAGCGCCTCGGCGCCAGAAATGATCTCGATCAGCTCCTTGGTGATGGCGGCTTGGCGCGTGCGATTGTAGTTTAGGGTGAGGCGGTCGATCATCTCGCCGGCATTGCGGGTGGCGTTGTCCATGGCGGTCATCCGCGCACCCTGCTCGCTCGCGGCGTTCTCGAGCAACGCCGTGAAGATTTGCACCGCGAGGTTTTTCGGCAGCAAGTCGGCGAGGATTTCCTCCTCCGAGGGTTCGAACTCGTAAACCGCGCCCGCTCGCACGCCGAGTTCCGGCTCGGCTGCGCTCTGATCCGGGACCGCGGATGCAAAGGGGATCAATCGATGGACGGTTACGATCTGGGTCATCGCCGACCGGAAGCGATTGAAGATGATTGTGCAGACGTCGAACCCGCCCGCCTGAAATAACACGAGCACTCGCTCGGCGATGTCGCGCGCCTCCTCGAAGGAAAGACGACGTCTGCCCACCTCTGTCAAGCTGTCACGGATGAGCTGGCCGTAATCGCGACGCATCCCGTCGCGGCCCCTACGCCCAACGATCAAGAGCATGACCTTCTTGCCGGCCGCCTCGATCTCGCGGATTTGTCTTCTGGCTTCGCGCAGGATCGAAGCGTTGAAGCCGCCGGCAAGACCACGATCCGAGGTCGCGACGATGATCAGATGCGTCTCCTCCTTGCCGGTGCCGACGAGCAGCGGCGGCGCGCCGGTCAGACCCGCCATGCGGCCGGCGAGCGATCCGAGCACGCGCTCCATACGCTGCGCATAGGGACGGGCGGCTTCGGCCTGCTCCTGCGCACGACGCAGCCGAGAGGCTGCCACCATCTTCATCGCTGAGGTAATCTTCTGCGTCGACCTGACGCTGCGGATCCGCAGCCGCAGGTCCTTTAGGCTCGGCATCGCGCAGGGCTCAGGCTCTGGTTAGGCGAAGGTCTTAACGAAGGAGTCAAGAAAATCGCTCAAGCCCTTCTCGACCGCCGGCGAGATCTCCTGCTCGGTGCGGATCGACGCAAGGAGCTCGGGGTGCGTAGCGCGCAATTCGCGAAGCATCGAGGTTTCGAACCGGCCGACATCCGACACCGCGATCGTATCGAGATAGCCGCGGGTGCCGGCAAAGATCGACACGACCTGCTCTTCGACCGGAACCGGCGAGAACTGGGGCTGCTTGAGGA
>JBARIB010000940.1:0-2195 GCA_049799535.1 Allostellaceae bacterium
CCGTCGGCGGCGCGACCTGCGGCGGTCTAAGGCTTTTCGGGCTAGCGCCACACAAAGCGGGACGATGACGCGAGAAATTCGAGACCGCCCCGTTCGACCGCTCCGGCCGCTCACAGCGGGGCCATCCGGGAAGCGCAGCGAGCCACCAGCGTCACGCCCCGCGCCAGGTTCAACCCGAAGGCGCTTGGGCCTACGCGATCAGGGCGCCACGCGCGCCACGAGGCTCCGAGAACGGGCAGAGAACGCTTGCTACCGAACGCGATAACACGCGTCGGGACGGAGTCGCACGAAGAACATTTCAGGACCCCCGAAAAGCTAGACAATCCACCACGTTTCGGGATGGCTCGGGATACGCCGGGATGGCCGCGATCGAATTACCAAACCGCTGTACTGGATTACCTATCCACGACCGCACCGCCTTGGCGGGTGATCGGTTGCCTAACGTGCTAAACACCCACCAATTGGCACCCAAATTGGCACCCAACGCTTTAGGACAGGTGGGGACGGAACAGGATGGCGGCGCTCGTCGACAGCTCGCCAACCGCAGAAAACCTCATTTTTTGGTAGGGAATGAAATCGGTTGAGACGGCGTACAGCGCATTAGCAAACCGCCGCCTTCAGCCACTCGGCCACCCCTCCACCGATGAGTGGGGTCGACACGGCGTATGCCAAGCCCTTGTAACCAGGGGGCTCCAGCAAGTCAATTCGCCCGCTTTCAAAGGCACCGCCGCGCATCCGAATGAGCAAGAGTTTTGATGATCTCGTCAGCGAAATCCGGGCCTGCACGATCTGCGCACCCCATCTGCCGCTCGGACCGCATCCGATCCTGCGCGGCCGGCCCTCTGCCCGGCTATTGATCATCAGCCAAGCGCCTGGGTCGCGGGTGCACGAAAGCGGGCTGTCGTTCGACGACCGCAGCGGCGATAGGTTGCGCGACTGGCTCGGCCTCGATCGAGGAACTTTCTACGACGAGGCCCGCGTCGCAATCATACCGCTCAGCTTCTGCTACCCCGGCCGCCGCGGCAGTGGCGACGCGCCGCCACGCGTCGAGTGCGCGCCGCTCTGGCATGCGCGGCTGCGCATGTTCTTTGCCCAGGTGAAGCTGACCTGTCTGGTCGGCCGCTACGCGATCGATTACTATCTGCCACGCGCGGGACGGGGTTCAATGAGTGCAATCCTCTCTTGTTGGCGCGAATTCCTGCCGGAATTCTTTGTCTTGCCGCATCCGAGCTGGCACACGATCCGCTGGTTTCGCGACAATCCCTGTTTCGAAAGAGAAGCCTTGCCCGAATTGCGCGCCCGGGTCCGCGGCGTGCTGGCGCCTGAGGGCGTCAATCCGACAGGGCGTTAATCCGACAGGGCGTCAATCCGACTCCTCGATCCGCGCCATGTCCTCGTCGCTGAACCCGAAATGATGGCCGATTTCATGGATCAGAACGTGACGCACCAATTGCGCCAAGTCTTCGCCAGTTTCGCACCAATAATCGAGGATCGGCCGACGGTACAAATAAACCATATCGACATCCGGACGCGGGTCGCCGACGCTCTTGTGCGGCAAAGCGACACCGCGATAGAGCCCGAGAATGTCGAACGGGCTTTCGAGTCCCATCGCCGCCTCTGTCTCTTCGTCAGGAAATTCCTCGACCCGGATCACGACCTGCCCGAGATGGCGCCTCAGCCGATGCGGAATCGTAGCCAGTGCGCGCTCCGCCAGTTGCTCGATTTCGTCGAATGATGGCGGCAGGCGGTCCGGCATAGTATCACTCCCCTAGAAGCGACGGAGGTCGAAATGGTCGAAAAGCTGGTCGGAGCGGCACGGCAAACGGCGCTGCACGGGCTGCGTGGCTGGGTCGAGGTCGAAGACCGGGACGCGATCCGCAAGAGCTATCACTTCGAGAATTTCTCCGAAGCCTGGGGATTCATGTCGCGCATGGCGCTCCTGGCCGAGAAAATGGACCACCACCCCGAGCTGTTCAACGTCTACAATCGGGTGGAGGTGATCTTGTCGACACATGATGCAGGCGGGCTCAGCGAGCTCGATGTCCGGCTGGCGCACGCCATCGATGAGATCGCTCCCGAGCGAGATCGGCGGCCGCCGCTGCCCTGACCGCTACCGTCGATCAGCGCGGCGCCATGCGCAATGCGCCATCCAGGCGGATCACCTCGCCATTGATCATCGGGTTGCGGCAGAGGTG
>JBARIB010000941.1:0-11679 GCA_049799535.1 Allostellaceae bacterium
AGGCGCGGCGCGCCGACGACCTGGAATTGGAGGGCGTCAAAGCGACAGTCGAGTTTGAGGCCGCTGCGGTCGGCGATCGCGAACGTCATGAAATATTCGCCCGGTGCAAGCCACATCGCAAGATCGACCGCGACCTCGGCGATGTCGCCCGGCTGCGCGAGAGGCAGTTCAGTTGCGCTCTCGCCACATCCGGTGTCGGTACCGAACAGGTCGACGCCCTGGACGGAGCGTATCAGAAACCCCGCACATACGCCCGATGGGACCGGTTTATGGGCAACCATGCGCATCATGCAGCGGTATCGCTCGCCGGAAGTCAGGAGCGTCGTACGCCGTCCGTCGCCGTCAAGGAATGCGAAATCGACGATCTCGGCAGTTTTGGTGCCGAACCGATACTCTCGCTCCGAGCCCGTCTCCAAGCTCTCTGGCGGTTTCGGCTCGCGCGATACAACGCCCGTCATCTCCGCGCGCTCGCTTATTGACTGCAACTCGGCCAGTGTTTCGCTTCCGACCGCCTGGCTCTGCTCGCCGAACAACAATTTATGGTAGAAGGTCGAGGTGGTGCTCGGATCGGAGTCGAGGAGCAATTGCCCCTGTTCCAGCAGGATTGCGCGATCGCAGAACCCGGTGATCGTGTTCATGTTATGGCTGACAAGGATGATGGTCTTTCCCTTACGCCGAAACTCCTGGAACCTGCCGAAGGATTTTAGCTGAAATCGCGCATCGCCGACCGAAAGAGCCTCGTCCACGATGAGGACGTCGGGGTCTACACTTGCGACAGTGCTGAAGGTCAGACGTGCCTGCATTCCAGTCGAATAGGTCTTGAACGGCTGCTCGATAACGTCGCGTAACTCGCTGAAGTCGATGATTTCGTCGATTCGCGAGTCAATCTCGGCCCGCGTCATGCCGAGGCAAAGCCCGCCGAGATAAATATTTTCCCGACCGCTGAAATCCGGGTGAAAGCCGGTACCGAGTTCCAGGACCGCGCTGACGCGACCGGCGACTTCGACAGTGCCGCTGCTTGGGGTCAGTGTACCCGCCAGGATTTTCAGCAAAGTGCTTTTGCCGGCGCCGTTGCGGCCAATCAGCCCCAGTACCTCGCCACGCCGAAGCTCGAACGAGACGTCCCGCAGCGCCCAGAATTCCTGTAGCGCCATCCGGCGTGAAAAAAGCCGTGCAAGGACGTCTCTTGGCCTACCGTAGATCGTGAATGCCTTCGACAGCCCGGCCACCCGCACCGTGACGTTGTCACCCGATGCTATGCTCACAGGAGGTCCCCAAAACTCGGCCGCAAAACGCGAAACAGCCGGAATCCGAGCGACAAACACGCAAAACTTATGACCACGAAGGCGATCCATGCCCAAGGATGCAGGAAACGTCCGTAAAATATGGTATCCTGATAAACCCAGGCGATATAGCTGAAAGGGTTTAGTAGCATTAGCCAATAAAACTGTGACGGAACTACCGTCTCATTAAAAAGAACAGGAGAAATATACATGCCGATGCCGGTAAGAACCATGACAATATCCTTAATATCACGAAAAAATACGGTCATCGCCGACAAAGCATAGGCGAAGCCAATCAGTCCGATGACTTCAATAGAGAAAACGACGGGCAGCAATAGCGTCAGGCTCCGCAAAAACCCATACGTGACCAGGATATAGACAAGTAGGCCTGCTGTTGCCACGAGCTGGGCGACGAGTGCTGCCATTACGGTCTTGATCGGAAGTATCTCGACGGGGAACAGCACCTGTTTTACCAGCCCTGAGTTGGCCGTAACGCTGCTGCAGGCGCGGTTCAGTATGTCAGTAAAGGTAAGCCATGGGATCAATCCGCTTAACAGGTAGGTCGTATAGTCGAAGGGAGCCTGCGCGCTGCCGCCGATTCGTATGCGTATAACGTACGCAAAAACGAAGATGTAAACGGCTATAGAGATCAGCGGATGTCCTATGGCCCAAGCCACTCCCAATACTTGACCAACATAGCGCTCGGCAATCTCACGCTTAGTCAACTCCCAGATAAGCGGGCGATAACGGCGGGCCAGCTCTCCAAAGAAACGGAATGCATGATGGTGCCGCCGCGGATCCAGCAGGAGGGACAATGTCGACGTCACAGCGGCCTCAATTCCCGACCCTCGGGAGGCGCGGTTCGCGGCGAAGACGAAAGCATCCGCTGAGTGTCTTCAATTCGGAAATCGGCGTATCTCGGTAGCGCGAAGCAGCCCTTCGCAGCCGCAACTCGAATTCCCGAAGATACCCCTCGTCGGCCATAATATTGGCCGCGAAGCCGATCGCCTCGAAACCCGCGTTTTCGAAAAACCGGGCCACCTCCCACGGCCGCCACTGGAACCCGCATTCGCCGTGCCGCGCAGCGAACATCTCGCGGAAGTCTTCCTCGCGGAGGAGTAGATACTCCAGGGGCCGGGCAAAATCACGATGATCGCGAAAGTCGACCTGATGAAACCCGAAAGCGAGAGGCTTTGAAACGCGAGCCAGCTCGCAGCAGGCTCTCGGCAAATCAAACAAGTGCTCGAGGACAGCGTTGGAAACAACTATGTCCACGGATTCCGTGGGGACGCCCCCAAGATCCTCGGCGCTGCGCCAAATGCAGCGAATTTCGCCATCGGCATACCGTTCGCGCCTGATTAGCCTATCCAGCGGCGTCACATCGGGCGCCAAACCGCTCTCTATGAGTGCCTCGCGCAAACTGGTGTAGAATTTCGGATGATAGTCGGAATCCCAATTTACCAGGAAGCGGTCGGCGACGATCGGCAGAGCGCCGTGACATGCAAGCAATAGCGCACTGCCGAAATTGATACCCGGCCCGAGTTCGAGGATCGTTTTGTCGCTCGGATCGATGCCCTCTGCTCTAAGAACATCCAGATACGCTCGACCAACCTGGAGCGCGTAACTGACATCCGTGCTGATCGCCGCGGGCGACGAATCGCGCTTCCGGAAATTTACGGGAGGCCGGGGCAGGTATCGCGCCAGATACCCGCGTAGGGTGAGCGGCAGCAGGCGCCGCGCGATGGCGGCCGGGCCGGAAATCACGCTGTTTAGGCTCCTCCACCCGCGTTCAAGCATATCTCGGAAGTGTCGGGAATCGCTCTATTGTAGCATCGGCTTTGGCAATCGACTGACACACCGGCGTGATTGGTCACTGCAGCTGTGGCACTTTTGCCTCGATACGACAACAAACCAATCGCCACACCCGCCGCCCTTCAGATTCCTGATGTTGCGTGTGCTCAGGGTTCCGGTCAAATATCCGGCCCCACCCATACGTGATAGTGGGTGCAAAGCCGCGACGTAGCGGCGACGCATTCGCTGGATCCCATCGAGGTCGAACCCTTTCGGATTGTTTATGGTCACCATTGTTCACCTGATCACCGGATTGGAGACCGGAGGCGCCGAGCGCATGCTTACGCATCTCGTCGCGCGCAGCGACCGCAACCGGTTCCGGTCGATCGTTGTGAGCATGACCGGCGCGGGACAGTGGGGCCCAGTCCTGGAGAGGGCGGGTGTCGAGATTCTTTACCTCGGGATCCGGCGCGGCATACCGGACCCAAGAGGGCTCTTGCGGCTCGACCGGATTCTTCACGCCCTTCGTCCCGACGTCCTACAGACTTGGCTTTACCATGCCGATTTCTTGGGATTGGCGGCGAGGCGATTGGGATATGTTCCGCGGCTCATTTGGAATGTGCGCTGTTCGGATCTCGCCGGCATTTCTCCGGCCGGAACTGCTCTGCGGCGCGCCTTGGCCTGGTGCTCGAGGGTGCCGGAAGCGGTAATCGTCAATTCACGAGCGGGTCAGCGTTTCCACGAGCGGATTGGCTATCGGCCTCGGCGATGGGAATACGTTCCCAACGGCTTCGATATATCCGAGCTCCGGCCGAACCGCGAAGCGGGGCGGCGCTTCCGCGCGGAAATTGGCATCGATCCGGGCGAGATCGTCATCGGGATGGCCGCCCGCTATCACCCGATGAAAGATCACACAACTTTTCTCGATGCGGCCGCAAGATTGGCCGGTGCACATTCAAATGTCGGATTTGTCCTTGCCGGCCCCGGAATTGAACCGTGCAACCGTGCGCTCGCGGCGGCGATTGCCGAACGCGGGTTGACCCGACGAGTACGTCTCCTCGGAGACCGCAGCGACATGCCGGCGGTATACGCCGCTTTCGATATCGCAAGCTTGTCGTCAGCCTGCGGCGAGGGCTTTCCGAGCGTGGTCGGCGAGGCTATGGCCTGCGGCCTGCCCTGCGCCGCGACCGATAACGGCGATGCCGCCGAGCTTATCGGCGAAACCGGCGTGGTCGTGCCGACGCGCAACGCACAGGCGCTTGCGGCCGCCTGGGATCGGCTGATCGCGCTCGGACCCGCGGGACGCAAATCGCTGGGCCGTGAGGCGCGATACCGAATTGCCCGAAACTACGAACTGGGCGCGATCGTCGCGCGCTATGAGGCATTTTATGAAGAGATTGTCGCCCGGGCTGGTTCGCGCCATGCCGGGGCGGCGGCTCGGCCAGTATTCGAGACGACCAGTATTCCGGGACGATAGCTCATGTGCGGGATCAGCGGGTTCTTATTGCCTCGCGCCACTTTGCCTCACGTCGTCGCCGAATCCCGTCTCTGGGCGATGATCGCAACCCTTCAGCACCGAGGGCCTGATGATGAGGGCGTCTGGAGCGACTGCCGCGCCGGTCTCGCCCATGCCCGACTGTCCATCATCGACTTGTCGCCCGCCGGCCATCAGCCGATGGCCAGCGCCGACCACACTGTGTGGATCACCTACAATGGCGAGGTCTACAATTTCGCGCAGATCCGGCGGGAGCTGGAGGCGCTCGGCTATCCCTTCCGGAGCCGCAGCGATACCGAGGTCATCGTCAATGGCTGGCACGCCTGGGGACCGCAGGTTTTTTCCCGGCTGCGCGGGATGTTTGCACTTGCGATCTGGGACCGCCGCTCGGAGTCTCTCGTGCTGGCACGCGATCGGCTGGGGAAAAAGCCGCTCTACTATACCGAGTGCAGTGATGCTTTTCTGTTCGGCTCGGAGATCAAGGCGTTGCTCGCCTGGCCGGGTTTATCGCGCTCGCCGGATTTGTCGGCGATAGATACCTACCTGACACTCGGCTACATCCCTGCGCCACAGACCGCCTTCGCCGGCATCCGCAAGCTCCCGGCAGCCCACTATTTGGTTCTAAAGCGGGGTGAAGGCGGCGGCTTCGTTGCACCCGAAATCGTTCGTTATTGGCGCTTGCCTGACCCGCGCGCGGCGCGACGGCCGCGGCGCATTGCTGATCTACGGCAGGAACTTGTTGCTCATCTCGAGGAAGCAGTGCGCCTGCGGCTGATATCCGATGTCCCATTGGGTGCGTTTCTTTCCGGCGGCGTGGATTCCTCCGCCGTCGTAGCGACGATGGCGCGGGTCGGGCACGGCACGGTCAAAACGTTTTCCATCGGATTCGTCAATAAGGAATACGACGAGACCCGTTTCGCCCGGATGGTTGCAGAACGCTACGCGACCGATCACGAGGAGCTAATCGTTGAGCCCGACGCGGTTGCGGTGCTGCCGCGCCTCGTGTGGCACTATGGCGAACCCTTCGCAGACCCGTCAGCTATACCGACCTACTATGTCTCGCAGATGGCGCGCCGCAAGGTCACGGTGGCGCTCAATGGCGACGGCGGCGACGAATGCTTCCTCGGCTACAATCGGTACAGGGCGATGCGGCATGTCGCGAGGCTCGACGGCATGCCGCGATGGACCCGGATGAACTTACAGCGGCTGCTGGCTTTGGCGCCGTCGACAGCGCAGCGACGCTTTAAAATTCCGCGAATTCGCGGCGTATTGCAGGCCCCCGAGGAATTGCCGGGGCGCCGCTATGCTTTCACAATTGTCTATTTCACCGATCATGACAAAGCGGAGGGGTACGGCGACGCGATGCGTGATGAGCTGGAGGGTTCCGCGCTCGACCTTCTCGAACCCTACTTCACCCAGGCAGACAGCCTTGTAGCGGGCGCCAATTGGGCCGACATTCACATCTACTTGCCTGATGATTTGATGGTCAAAGTAGACGTAGCGAGCATGGCTCATGGCCTCGAGTCCCGCTCGCCGCTGCTCGATCATGAGCTGATGGAATGGGCGGCGGCCTTGCCCGAGAAGGTCAAGATGGCGCGTGGCGAGACAAAGGCGCTGTTCAAATCCGCGATGGAACCCTACCTGCCACGGGAGTTGCTGTACCGGCCAAAAATGGGTTTCGGCTGTCCGGTCGACCATTGGTTTCGCAAGGAATTGAAACAGCTAGCGCACGACACTCTATTGTCTCGCAAGGCACTGCAGCGTGGATTGTTCCGTCCGGACTACGTGCGGCGGCTGCTCGATGAACACTGCAATTTGAGCCGTGACCACCATACACGGCTATGGGCGCTGCTGATGCTCGAACTATGGTTCCAGATGTGGATCGACGCCCCTGCGGCAGCCGAGATCCTGCGTCCGGCGGCTTAGCTCAGGCTCGCCCCACAAGGTTTTCGCTCTTCCCGCAATATGCTGGTGATCTCGCGTTTACTCGACCAGTAAACGTCCTTGCTCGACGGCTCGGGAACCGCTACGCGAGTCATCCTGTTATTGCTGCCAGAGGCCGCGCATCTGGGGCGGGCCGTCACTGGAGAACGATATGCTCTATTGGGCCCTGGTATTCTTCATCATCGCGATCATCGCCGCCTTCTTTGGATTTGGCGGCGTCGCCACAACAGCGGCGAGCATTGCGCAGATTCTGTTCTTTGTATTCCTGGTGATCTTCCTAGTCGCGTTGGTCATGGGAATGGCCGGCCGGCGGCGTCCACCAATCTAAAACGAAAGAATTCCGTGGAGGTCCGGTATCGGGCCTTCACCGATGCGGTTTTGCTAATTGTCGGTGGCGAGCACACGAGCGAGCTGGCTTAGCGCCTCCTGGTGGCGTTCGTTTGGGATCTGGGCAAAGTTGCGCGCCAGCTCGAGGCACATCCGCTCGCGGGGGCTGATCGCACGTTCGCTCTCGTTCTCTAGACCGTCGAAAAAGTAATTTACCGGCACGCTCAAGACCTGAGCAACCTCGAAGAGTCGACCAGCCGAGACGCGGTTGATCCCCCGCTCATATTTATGCGCCTGCTGATAGGTGACCCCGATCAGATCGGCCAACTGTTGCTGCGTCAGACCCAGCATGATCCGACGTTCGCGAATGCGGGCTCCGACATACCGGTCGACGTCCTGGGTTCGACCCGTCGAGCGGCGGGTGGAAGTGGACCCAGAAGATGGTTTTTGCCCAGCCCGTTGCCGGTCGGCCAACCCATAGACCGGTGCTCCGGTCGTTTCCCGCTCTGTCATTCCTTCCACCCATCTCCCACTTTGCAGCATCTGCCGATTGCAACGCACCCGGATAAAACGGCTCCGCTAGATAGCTCCGATCCGCTCAACCGCACGGTGTTGGGAATTGAACGGCTCCCCTGTGTCAAAACTGAGGCACGGTAGGAAGCCGAGAACCCGGGATTGCTGCTCACATCTGCGTTTGGCGCATGCCCTTCGCGTTGACAGCCCCCCGTGCCGGTGATACCGACGGACGCTCATCCGTTCCCGAGCGCGAATCGATGCCTCGCATCTCAATCGGCGACAGCTCACTATATTACGAGCGGCAGGGCGTAGGCTTCCCCGTTCTGTTCATCTCCGGGCTGAACGGGTTGGCGTCCTTCTGGCAAGATCAAATCGCGGCTTTTGCGAAGCGCTTCGAGGTCATCACCTTCGATCATCGCGGCATCGGGCAGAGCGATGAGGCCCGGATCGGATACACGGTGGAGCGAATGGCGGCCGACGTCGCCGGCCTTATGGGGGCGCTCAGCATCAAGCGCGCCCATGTCATTGGCCACTCGACCGGCGGCGCGATCGCGCAAGTGCTCGCGATCGAACATCCAAGCCGCCTCGCGAGCGTCGTGCTCGCAGCAACGTGGACCAAGGCGGACGCCTATTTTCGCCGGCTTTACACGTTTCGCAAAGAGGTACTGCAGCGGCTCGGCCCGAGCATCTACCTGCAATCGGCCACCCTTTACTGGTACCCGAGCTGGTGGATTGCGCGGAACAATGAACGCCTTCGGCAGGCGGAAGCTCAGCGACTTGCGACTTTTGCCCCGATCGAGATCATTACCAGCCGGATCGACGCGATGCTCGCATTCGATCGCACGACCGAACTCGCGCATATCAAGACGCCGACCCTGGTCATCGGTGCCGAGGACGATATCGTCACTCCGGCCTATTTCTCCGAGGAACTGGCTCGGCTGATCCCCGGCGCAGAGGTCAAGCTGTTTCCGCGAGGTGGGCATTTCCTCAATCAGGTCCGGGGCCGCGAGTTCAACAACGCGGTTCTGCCTTTCTTGGTCTCCCACACACCGGCTTGACCATGGCTGATCGGCCGTAGCGGGCGGCGATTAGCAATTCCTCAAGGCTCCGATGGATAATTTGTGATCGCGCGCGGCTTCTGTGGTGTTTATGCAGTAATCAAATGATCTGCGCCGCCTCCGGACGGCGCAACGCCCTCTCCGGGCTCGGATACTAACAGCAAGCAAGCTGAGGCGCGCCAGACAGGTGGACCAAAGTAACGACAGCAGCGAGCACGACCGGCAACGGCGCCGCTCGATGATCGGAGCTATGGTCAGGGCGGCACTGCGTCAGGACCGATTACTTTTTGCTTACCAACCGGTCGTCTGTGCGACAACAGGGAAGGTAGATTACTTCGAGTGCCTGTTGCGGCTACGCGACGAGGCGGGGAAGATCGCCGACAGCGCCGAGTTTATCACGACGATCGAACAAATTGGACTCATCAACCTAATCGATCGCTTCGTCCTCGAGAAGGCCGTACAGGAGCTTGACACCGACCCTAAGGTGCGGCTCGGGTTCAATGTGTCGGGGCTGACTGCTTGCGACCGGCCCTGGCTGCGGTCATTGGTTGCCCTACTGCAGAACCGGGCCGATCTGGCCCGCCGCATCGTGGTCGAAATCACCGAAACGGCGGCGCTCGACGACATCGAGGAGAGCGCGCGCTTTGTCGATACGCTCCGTCACGCCGGCTGCCGCGTCGCGCTCGACGACTTTGGCGCCGGTTACACGTCGCTGCGGCACTTGCAAACTCTGGCGGTCGATTTGGTCAAGATCGATGGATCGTTTATCCGCAACCTCGCGAACAGCTCGGAAAACCGAATCTTCTTGCGCCACCTGCTGGGCCTCACAAAGGGCTTCGGCCTAAGCACGGTCGCGGAATGTGTCGAGAGCGCCGAGGACGCGGCGCTACTGCGCGCCGAAGGGGTCGGTTATCTCCAGGGCTACCACATCGGAGCGCCGACGACCGACCGCTTGTGGCTGGCAAAATCGGAGCCGCAAAAGCGGTGAAACGCCGCCCCCTCACCGCCGACTAAGCCCTGCCGGATTGCGTTGCACCAGAACTGGCGCGATGACGAACGAAATGCGCCGGGCGGTCGGTAAATACGGGAAATTCGTTCGGACGATCCGCGTGCGAGCGCGGTCCGAGCACGCCGGTCACGACGAATTGCGCCTGAGGGCACTGATCAATCAATCTTTTCGCCCGTGCGATATCGATCGTCTGAGCCATCGCCCTCATCCCGCCGACCTTGGTTCTTGATCGCGGCGAATTTACTGGACACGGTGGCTCTGCGCCGCACCAAATCGCGCCGGCTTTTTGCGGGAACGATATCATGACCGTCGCAACCACCTCCTCCAGCTCTGGCCGCTCGCTTTTGCGCTGTGTGCCGCTGGCGGCCGCAGCTCTCGCGGCGATTTCTGTGCTGCTGCTGGCGCTTGCCCCGCTCGGCTGGCGCGCCGGCTGGTGGCATTTTCGTTTCGCTCTGCTGAGCCTGTTGCCTTGGGCGGCTTACTTTGGCGTCGCCGCGCTGGTCGTCGCGATAATCGCCCTGGTCTTGGGCCGCTCACGCCTCGAAGGGCGGGGCATCGCCATCGCCGTAATCGCCTTCGCTGCCGGCGGTCTGGTGGCCTATGTGCCGTGGCACTACGACCGGATGCGGGGCACTGTGCCCCCGATCAATGACATCACGACCGATACCGAGCATCCCCCAGCCTTCATGGCTGTCGTCCCGGAACGCACGGCCGAAGGCGGAAATCCGGTGACCTATCCTGGCGCCAAATTCGCCGACCAGCAGAAGCGGGCTTATCCTGACATCGCTCCGCTCACCCTTGCCCTGTCTCCCGATGCGGCGTTCGATCGCGCGCTCGACAAGGCTCGGGGCATGGGATGGAAGATCGTCGCCGCCGACGAAGCCGCCGGACGGATAGAAGCGAGCGACAGGAGCCGCTGGTTCGGCTTTACCGACGACATCGTCATCCGCATTGCCCCGTCGGGGTCTGGCAGCCGCATCGATATGCGGTCGTCGGCGCGGCTGGGGCGTAGCGATTTCGGTGTGAACGCTGCGCGCATCCGCGCCTATCTCGCGGCGTTGCGCGACGCGGCCGGCACCGGCTAGGGTCCGGCAGCCACAAGACCCATTCGGAGCTGAACGATGCCGATCCATACCGAGGACCTGGAATACCACCACCCGGCGGGCGCCCCGCTCCTCGCGCGGTTTTACCAACCGGAAGCCCGCGGCCCGTTTCCAGCCGTGCTGGAGGTTCATGGCGGTGCGTGGACGTCGGGCGACCGCTTCAACAATGTTGCGATCGCCGAGCATTTGGCGGCCCACGGCATCGCCGTGGTTTCGATCGACTTCCGTATGCCGCCTGCGGCGCGCTATCCCGCAACCGTCGCCGACGTGAATTACGGCATCCGTTTCCTTAAGGCGAATGCCGAGAGGTTCGCCACCCGGCCCGAGCTGGTCGGCGGGCTTGGCACATCCTCAGGCGGACACCTGCTGCTACTCAACGCGCTGCTGCCACGCGATCCGCGCTATGCGTCAGCCCAGCTACCTGGAACCGATGCGAGCCTTGCTTTCGCGATCGCCTGCTGGCCGGTCGCCGATCCGCTGGCCCGTTATCGCGCTGTGCAGGAACGCGGCAATGACCGGCTGGTCGAAGCGCATCACCAGTTCTGGCCGTCCGAGGAAGCGATGGCCGAAGGTAGCCCGCAATTGATCCTCGAGCGCAGCGAGCCGGTCGAAAAGCCGCCGGCGCTCATCATGCAAGGGACCGCCGACGACAACCTGACGTCGGACATGGCCTCGAATTTCGCGGCTGCCTATACCAGGGCCGGCGGCTCGATCACGTTCCACGAATTCCCGGGGCAACCCCACGCCTTCATTCCGCGCGACCCCGCTTCCCCGGACGCGCAGCGCGCGCTGGGCCTCATTACCGACTTCATCTACCACTACACGCGTTGAGAAGGCGGCGGCCACCTTCTGTGCCATTTGACTAAAGCGCCGACCGTCACCGGGAGGTGAAGTCGAGCGCATTGGTCAGATCACCGAGGGGCTGGCCGCCATTGGCGGCAGCGACTGCCGCATTGCGGCGCTGCAGGCCCGGCAACGTCAGCAACGCAAATCGCCTGGTGATCAGAGACAAGATCGAGGTTGTATCGTAGAGGGTGTGATCGACGAACTCCTGTTTCGCAAAAGGCGAAACGATCAGCGCCGGAACGCGCGATCCGGGACCCCAGCGGTCCCCCTTCGGCGGCGCGACATGATCCCAGAACCCGCCGTTCTC
>JBARIB010000942.1:0-4571 GCA_049799535.1 Allostellaceae bacterium
TCGGGCCATCGCATTGCGCAGCGGCGGCGCAACCGGCGAGACGCCGTTGTTTTACTGGGCGAAGAACGCTCGCCGCATCGGCGTCTGCCGCGAGGCCGCGCCGAGGCGCTAGCGGGCGGTTAGCCGGCCCCGCTACCGAGAGTGGCACGCCGTGCCGGCCCGGCGGCTTCCCCGCCTTCGGCGCCCAGCGACATCGCACGGCCATGCGTCTCGACACCGAGGAAGAGATAGGCGAGCGCCACCGCGAGCATGGTGACGGCGAGGAAGACAAAGGCCGGGAACACCGCTTCCGCCGTCGCCTTCGGCGCAATGATGTTGTCGCTGCCGGCGAGCAGCGCCAAGGCCAGTGGGCCGAGGATTTTGCCGACCCCGTTGGCCGCCTGCCCGAGACCGGAGGAGCGAGAGCCGAGGCTCACGCCATATTGCTCGACCGTATAGGGTGCGAGGTTCGAGAACCCGCCTTCGACAAAGAACGCCGAGGCGGCGATCAATATGATGAACAGCGGGAACCCGCCGACCACAATGGCATTGAAATACCCAGCCGCGGCAAGAAATAGAACCGACACGAAACCGAAGAGAACGCCGAGCGTGCGCCGCCCGAGCTTCGAGGCAATCAGCGAGACGATGATCTTGCCGATGACGCCGGTACCCGAGACATAGATGAAATATTTGGCGGCTTGGGCCGGCTCCAGGTGGAGCGCGAGGGCAACGATGGTTGGCCCCCAAAGATAATAGCCGTAGGCTGCCGACGACGAGCCGCCCCAGATCAGGATGGTTTGCCAGAACAGCCGCGGATTGACCGAGAAGAGTTCGGTTAGGCTGGCGCGCGGCGCCGCCGCCGGTCTGATCGTCGGCAGCGGCACGCGGTCGCGCGGCATGTCCAAGAGCCGTGCGACCTCGTCGCGGGCCTCGGTGAAACGCCCCTTGGCGGTCAGCCAGCGCACCGATTCCGGCACAAAGAGCCACACCAGGATCCCGATGATGACCGCGACAAAACCGGTCATCGCCACCCCGCGCCAGCCGAACGCTTGCAGCAGCGAGGCTGCGGTGAACGAGGCGAGGAGCGTGCCCGCGCTGGCGAAAACGACGAAGAAGCTTGTCATCCCCGTGCGCCAGCGCGTCGGCGTTTGCTCGACCACGATCGTCAACGCGGGGGTCACGCCGGCCGCCAGACCGAAACCGACGAAGAAGCGCAGTACCGCCAGGAGCACCCAGGCGCCGGTCGGCACCAGGCCGATCAACCCGGCGCTGATGCCGCAGATGAAGGTGCCGGTGACGGTCTGCATCTTGCGCCCGAAGAGATCGCCGAGCGAACCCCAGATGAGCGAGCCGATGATCGCGCCGACGCCGGCGCTATAAAGGATCAGCGCGCCCTGCCCATAGGTCAGCTGCCATTCCCTTCCGATCACCGACATAACGAACGCGATCAGGAAGAAGTCGAAGAAATCGAGGAGGAAAACCCCCGACATCAGGCTGAAGGTCACCCAATAGCGCCGATTGAGCGGCGCTGTGTCAAACAGCGCCAGCAGGTCGTCAGACCTCTGTCCAGGCATCGTTTCCTCCCGCGACGCCGCGGTATTCTTGCGGCCTTTAACGAATATGTCCGCTAAGCCGTGCCGTCAACCGCCGCGCGAGTACGCCAGCACGGGCCGATCCTAAGAGCGGCTGAAGCCTTCCAACTCGGAGGCGGCCCAATCCATCGCCTGATCGATCGATTGCCCCTCGATGGTACATTTGGCGATCATTTTCGGAGCCGTCGCCTGCGCGTAGATCTGGTTGGCGATGCGCGCCGGCGCCGGGCTGTAGGGGATGACCATGACCACGTCGCCGCGCGGCGGATAGTGGTAGACGGTGCCCTTTGGCGGCCCCTCGTCGAGCCAGGTCTTGAAATCGTGCAGCCCAGAGAAGGGCGGAATATCGTAGCCCTTGCTCGCAGCCACCGTCTGTTCGACCGAGGAGCGCTGGCACAGAAAGGTCAGCAGGCTCTTAGCTGCCGATTTGTTCTGCGAGAATTTCCAGGTGCCCCAGAAGAACGGCACCGCTGCGTCGAAGCGTCCCTTCGGGCCCTTCGGCGAAGGGAAGGTCCACAGCTGCTCGGCGACCTTGGGCGCATCGCGCACCGCGACCGCCCAGGCCGAAGGCGGATTGAAGATCAGCGCCCCCTGGCCGGAGATCAGGTATTTGTTGTTGGAGGCATCATCCCAGGCAAAGGTGTCCCTCGGGGTGTACGGAAGCAGCTTCTTGAACCACTCCAGCACCTGCCGGGTCGCGTCGGATTTGACCGTTATGTTGCCTTCCTGGTCTACCAGAGCGGCGCCGTGGCTGCGGAATACCGGATCCACCCAGGCCACCGAGTCGTTGGTCACACCAAACCCGACTCCCATCAAGTGATCCTGACCCGCCTTGAAACACTTCTCGGCGGCAGTCAGGAAGAAATCCCAATTCCATTTCTCGGCCAACGCGTCATCGGCCGGAGCGCCGGGCGGATACATCTTGGTCAGATCGACCCCGAGATATTCCTTGAACAGGTCGATGCGAGCGCAGGACGGCAAGGTCGGGCTGCCGACACAGGCGGGCACGGCGATCCAATGCCCGTTCTGTTTGGCGACATATTCGATGCCTTCGCTGATCTTGCCGTTTTGCGCGATCAATGGCGCCATGATGTCGTCGACCGGCTCGAGATTGTCGGTTTGCGCCGCGGCTGCCCAGGCGAGGAAGGTCAGCATGTCGTGCCCGGACTTTGCCTGGGCTTCCGCCGCCTGCGTCAAATTGAGCTTGTCGGCCTGCGAGGTGATGTAGTCGATCGCGATGTCGACCTTCTCCTTGGCCGCCCAGTCCTGGCAGAGCTTGGTCAGGGTGTTGTTGGCGCCCGGGACCCAATGGTCCCAAAAGCCCACCGCCAGCTTGCCGGCGGCGAACGCGCCATGGACGAAAGGCGCCGCCAGCGCGGTTGTTGCCGCGGTCTGCAGAAGGGTGCGGCGCGTGAGCCGAGACATGCCCATAAAAACCTCCCATTGTCATCGCGGCGGTGGTCTCCGCCGCTTCGTTGAGCGAACTCTCGTCCCCGGAGCGTAGCTTAGGTTGATGCGGCGATCTAGCTCCGCATGAAGCCTTCGAGTTCGCCGGCGGCCCAATCGATCGCCTGATCCATCGTCTTCCCTTGTTGGGTGTACTGGGCGATCATCTTGGTCGTCGTCGCCTGCGCGAAGATCTGGTTGCCGATCCGCATCGGGGCCGGCGATCCGGACACCGACTCGATCACATCGCCCCGCGGCGGATAATTCCAGATGCCGCCTTTTGGTGGAGCTTCCTCGGCCCAGGTCTTAAAATCCCGCAGCGTCCCAAAAGCCGGGATGTCATACCCCTTGCTGCCGGCGACGAGCCGTTCGACCGAGTCCTTCTCCCAAAGATGCAGCAGGAGACTCTTTCCTGCCGATTTGTTGGGCGAGAAATTCCAGATCCCCCAATAGGAAGGTTGCGCCGGGTCGAACCGCCCCTTCGGTCCCTTCGGAGACGGAAAATGCCAGCACTGTTCCGCGACCTTCGGGGCGTCGCGGACCGCGACTGCCCAGGCAGAGGGCGGGTTCATAATCAGCGCGCTTTGGCCGGAGATCAGCGCCTTGTTATTGCTCGAATCGTCCCAGGCGAAGACGCCGTCGGGCAGCAGTGGCACCAATTTCTTGAAAAACTCGAGCATGTGCCGGGTCGCGTCGGAGTTGACGGTGATGTTGCCGTCCTTGTCGACCATTTCGGCGCCATAGGCAGCGAATATCGCCCCCACCCAGTTCATCGAGTCGCCGGTCTGGCCCAGCGGCATGCCGAAGGGGAAGCCAGCCTTGTGCAGCTTTTCGGCTGCATCGAGCCAAAACTCCCACGTCCAATGATCGGCCAACTCCTTGTCGGGCGGCGCGCCGGCCGGATACATCTGGGTCAGATCGAGCCCGACATATTGCTTGAACAGGTCGATGCGCCCGACCGAGGGCAGGGTCAGCGTATTCGGGATCGATGGCACGGCGATCCAATGGCCGTTCTGCTTTCCGAGATATTCCACGGCGGCGCTCGGCTTGCCGTATTTGCCGATCAACGTCGCCATCAGATCATCGGCGGGCTCCCACATATCCGCCTTGGCGGCCCCGTACCAGCCGGGCTGTCCGATGACGTCGTGACCGGAGCGGGCCTGGCCTTCTGCGGCGCCCATCAACATCAGCTTGTCGCCCTGGCTGGTGACGAAATCGATGGTGATGTCGACCTTCTCCTTGGCCGCCCATTCGCGGCAGAGCTTGTCGAGAACGTCGTTCGCGCCGGGTACCCAATGGTCCCAGACCGCAACGCTCAGTTTGCCCGCCGCATGGGCGCCGTGCACGAAGGGCGCTGCGAGCGCCGTTGTCGCCAGCGCCGCGGCGCGCAACACGGTGCGGCGCGTGAGTGATATCCCCGGCATGCAAACCTCCCCATTGACAAGCTCGAATATAATCATAACGCAACTGCGCCGGGGTTTTCTATTCGTTCATGGTGCCGACACCGAAGCGGTCTTAATTTCGCTGGTTACGTCGATTGGACTACTCGATGAC
>JBARIB010000943.1:0-9984 GCA_049799535.1 Allostellaceae bacterium
AGATTCGCGAGGCCATGGCGGTTCTACCCGCCTATACTCGATAGACTTGACCGGCTCAAACCAACGCGAGGTAATAACCCCGCAAGATGCTTCTGATCCGGCTTGGTCTCCGTTACTTCGCTGAGCGATCGGCCATCGTTTCGTGCTCGGGGACCGGGGAGCCGTCAACGAAACGACGGGATTCTACGACACGGCGGCGCTAAGTTTAAGCTTGGTCAAGGGGGAATGAGATGTGGACGAGAATTGGTGGCATATTGGCAGCCCTGTTGTTGCTGGCTGCCTGCAGTAGCGCGCCTGAGCCGGCGCCAGGAGGGCCGGGGGGGCCCGGCGGACCAGGTTCGATGGGCGGCCCTGGGGCCGGCATCGGCTCGAAAAGTATCGTTCCGGGCTCGCAACAGGACCTGGAGGCCAGTGCCGGAGATCGCGTCTTTTTCGCGTTCGATCGCTCCGACATCAGCCCAGAAGCTCGGCAGACCCTGGAGCGACAGGCCGAATGGCTGCGCCGGTACCCGAATGTCACGGCCACAATCGAAGGGCACTGCGACGAGCGAGGGACGCGCGAGTACAACCTCGCGCTCGGCGAGCGCCGTGCGCAAGCGGCCAAAAACGTACTCGTCGCATTAGGTATTCCGGCATCCCGAATCTCCACCATCAGTTACGGCAAGGAACGCCCTGCAGTCGTCGGCTCGACCGAGGAAGCCTATGCACAGAACCGTCGCGCCGTGACCGTCGTGAACTGAGCCAATCCGCCTCCAAATGGAGCAATGCGGAGACTGAATTTTGAACTCAACCGTGCAGTGAGCCAGAGGCGCCCTTTTTTTGCCCTAAACGGACCCTAGTAGGGCCATTGCTCACTCCGCGGGCTGCGCTCTCTCGGGCATCGTGGAGACGAGTCGCCCCCGGCTCACGCGCGCTCTCGAGAGGCATTTGATGATACGACGTTCGTATCTGTGGCATCCGCGCCCCGTCCTCTTTTTGCTGCTGGTAACCGCCGCTATCCCGGTTCCCGCGGCACGGTCGCAGGATCGGGCGATCCAGGACCGGCTAGATCGGCTGGAGAGAGATCTCAGCATGCTGCAGCGGCAGGTCTACCGCGGCGGCTCCGCTCAGGTAATCGGCACTGGCAACTCCGCAGCGGTCGACACGGAATTGCGCATGGATCGGCTCGAGGCGCAGATGCGCGAACTGACCGGACGCGTCGAGGACGCGACCAACGGGCTCGAGCAGCTGCGGCGTCGCCTCGAACAGGTGAATTCCGACATCGATGTGCGTTTGGGCCAAGACCAGAGCCAAGCTAGGAGCGCGCCGCCGAATTCACATGCCGCTGCGGGTATAACCGATTCCAGCCCGGCCCGATCGCTAGCGATGCGGGGACCTTCGCCTGGCGCCAATTTAGTGCGCTCGAGATCGGCGGATGAGTTGATGCCCCCCGGCACCCTCGTACCGCCGCCGCCGGATCCTCCAGGCGGCGCGGGTACGCTCACCCCGCCCGGGCCGGCCCACGCAAAACCGGAGGCGACGATGGCCGCGGCGGGTGCCACGCTGCGCCCTCCCTCAAGTGCGCTACACTCCGGCTCGGCTTCGGAGCAATACAACTTCGCGTTCGGGTTGCTGAAGCAGGCCGACTATCCCGCGGCGGAAGAGGCCTTCAAGGCATTTATCGCGCAGCATCCTAGCGCTTCCCTCGCGGGCAGCGCCCAGTATTGGCTAGGTGAAACTTATTACGCGCGCCACAGATATGCGGAGGCGGCCAGTGCGTTCGCCGAAGGTTATAAGCGTTATCCGAAGGGACCAAAGGCAGCAGACGATTTGCTGAAGCTCGGCATGTCCCTCGCCCGCGCCAATCAGAAGCACAGTGCCTGCGTTGCACTGGGACAACTCGATCATGATTTCCCGAACCCGGGAGCGCCAATCAGAGATCAGGCGGCGAAGGAGAAGAAGCAACTCGGTTGTTGACTGAGGCCTCCTTTTCAAAACCCCTAACGTACGCCGAATTTAGCGCTGCGATTGGATCGCTCGCGCGCTTTGAAGACAAACCATTCGTAGCCGTCGCTGTTTCCGGCGGCCCCGACAGCCTTGCTCTTACTCTGCTGGGAGATCGTTGGGTGCGCGACAGGGGCGGCGAGATCTGCGCGCTGACCGTAGACCACCGCCTCAGACCCGAGAGCGGCGATGAAATCCGGCAGCTTACAAGCTGGCTCTCAGGCAGAGCAATCCGCCACGAAGTTCTCGTTTGGGCCGAAGAACGGCCGCTGAGCGGAATACAGGAGGCGGCACGTATCGCACGCTATCGGCTGCTTGCCGGCTGGTGCCGCGGGCACGGCTGTCTTCATCTGCTCACGGCGCATCATCGGGAAGATCAGGTCGAGACCCATCTGATCCGACGCCGCGCTTCCAGCGGCGCGGATGGGCTCGCCGGCATGTCTGCCATCCGCGAGCTAGACAGCTGTCGCGTGCTGCGCCCGCTTCTCGGTGTCCCAAAAGCTCGGCTGGCAGCTTTCCTGGAAGCCGAGCGTCAGCCGTTTATCTTGGATCCCAGCAATCTGAACCCTGCTTTCGAGCGCTCTCATCTTAGGCTGGCTGGTAGGGCGGATGCGACAGATCTGCTCCTCGAAATCCGCAAGCTGGGAGACCGGCGCATAGAGCGTGAGCGCGAGGGGAACGCGCTTCTCGCCAGATATGTGAGCTTGCATCCCGCCGGGTTTGCCATTCTGGACCCCGCTGTCCTGCTGGTAGTCTCGCGAGAGACAACCGAGCGCTTGCTCTCCTCGCTCGTTGCTGCGATCGGCGGCGCCTCTTATCCGGCTCGGCGCGAGCGGATCGCCCGGCTATGGGACGCTCTGGCTAGAATGAGACGCGGTTACGCGCTCGGCGGCTGTCGCTTTGTTTGGTGGCGAGGGCGCGTGCTTGTGATGCGAGAACTCGCCAGGGCAGCACAGCCGATTGGGCTTGCTTCCGGGGAAAGCGCCATCTGGGACCGCCGATTCAAAATTGTCGTGCCTTCACGCGCAAATTATCGGTTCACCATTGGCTACCTGGGCGTTTACGGGGTGCATCGGCTGAGCCGACTGACCATGCCGTCGGAGGCAGACCACCGCTTACCTCGGCTGATCTTCCCTGAGCTGCCGGCCATTTGGGATGAGAACGGCATTGCTGCAATTCCTCACATCGGATACCGACGAGAAGGAGCGGGCGCGCTGCCGCAGGTCAGCCTCCGATCAGTCAATCCTTTGACGCAAGCGGGGTTTGCCGTTGTTTAAGGCCGGTCGTGTCTTATCTCTAATTCGGGCGAAAACTATCGCGATTCTCCGCCTGGAAGGGTAATGTATCAGGCACGCGATGCCCGGCTCGGTATGAAAGGCGTTCGTCGTGAATAATTTCGGCAAGAATCTCGCCCTGTGGATCGTAATCGGGCTGCTTCTCGTCGCGCTGTTCAACCTCTTCCAGACTTCATCGAGCCGCGGGCCGCAAGCGACGCTCGCATTCTCCGATTTTCTTAATGACGTCAATCGCGGCCAGGTGGCCGACGTCACGATCCAAGGCAACAATATCAGCGGCCATTTCACAGATAGCCGCGCGTTCACGACCTATGCGCCAAACGATCCCAACCTGGTCAGCCGGCTAACCGATAAAGGCGTGCGCATAACGGCCGCCCCGGTAGACGAAAATGTCCCGTCGCTATTCGGTGTGCTGATTTCCTGGTTCCCGATGCTTCTGCTCATCGGGGTTTGGATCTTCTTCATGCGGCAGATGCAGGGTGGCGGCGGCAGAGCCATGGGGTTCGGCAAGAGCCGGGCGCGGCTGCTGACCGAGAAAGTCGGCCGCATTACCTTTGAAGATGTCGCGGGTATTGACGAGGCCAAGCAAGAGCTCGAGGAAATTGTCGAATACCTGAAAGACCCGCAAAAATTTCAGCGCCTCGGCGGAAAAATTCCCAAAGGCGTGCTGCTGGTCGGCCCTCCCGGCACCGGCAAAACCCTGCTCGCCCGCGCGATTGCCGGTGAGGCGAACGTGCCGTTTTTCACGATTTCCGGGTCCGATTTCGTCGAGATGTTCGTGGGTGTTGGCGCCAGCCGTGTCCGCGACATGTTCGAGCAAGGCAAAAAGAACGCGCCTTGCATCATCTTCATTGACGAGATCGATGCGGTTGGCCGGCATCGCGGTGCCGGCCTCGGCGGCGGCAATGACGAGCGCGAGCAGACCCTCAATCAGCTGCTCGTCGAGATGGACGGTTTTGAGGCGAATGAGGGGGTCATCCTGATTGCCGCGACCAACCGTCCCGATGTGCTCGACCCGGCCTTGCTGCGGCCCGGGCGTTTCGATCGGCAAGTGGTCGTGCCGAACCCCGACGTCGTCGGTCGCGAGAAGATCCTCAAGGTCCACATGCGGAAGGTGCCGCTGGCTTCCGATGTCGACCCGAAGATCATCGCGCGCGGCACGCCCGGCTTCTCGGGCGCCGATCTTGCCAATCTCGTCAACGAGGCAGCGCTGATGGCGGCGCGAAAGGGCAAGCGCTCGGTCGCGATGAACGAGTTCGAGCAGGCCAAAGACAAAGTCATGATGGGCGCCGAGCGGCGCTCGATGGTCATGACCGAGGATGAAAAAAAGCTGACCGCCTATCACGAGGCCGGCCATGCACTGTGCATGCTCTATGCCGAAGGGCATGAGCCGCTGCACAAGGTAACGATCATCCCGCGCGGCCGCGCGCTGGGCGTGACGATGTTTCTGCCGGAACGCGACAAGTACAGTCAGTCGAAGCTCGAAATCAAGGCCATGGTCGCCAGCCTCTTCGGCGGCCGGGTTGCCGAGGAGCTGATTTTTGGCCCGGAAAAGGTAACGACGGGAGCGGCCGACGACATCCGCCGGGCAACGACGCTCGCGCGCCGCATGGTCACCGAATTCGGGTTCAGCGAAAAGCTAGGGCCGCTTCGCTACAGTGAGAACGAGGAGGAGGTCTTTCTCGGCCATTCCGTCACGCAACGTAAGAACGTCTCCGATGCTACGGCCAAACTCATCGACGAGGAGATTCGCCGTATCGTCGACGAAGGCGAACAGACCGCAAGAGACATCCTGACCTCGCGCCTCGACGAGCTGCATGCCTTGGCAAAGGGGCTGCTCGAATACGAGACGCTGTCGGCCGATGAGATCCGCCGCATCATCAAGGGTGAACGGATCGTGCGCGAGGCCTCGGCTACCCCCGCGAGCGAGGAGGCACGTTCGGGCCGACGCAGCTCGGTACCGCCATCGGGTCGGCCGACCGGCCTCGAACCCGAGCCGCAACCGGGCGGCTGAACGCCCGGTCATTTAGTGTGTAACTGGCGACGATTCCATTAACTCTTCCTTTAACGCTTCTGAGCAGGAGTAATAGCTAGGTCAGCCGACCAGGCTCGGTATCGAAAATGTCCTTTGACTCGCGACGGCATTTTCCGCGAATTACACGAGCCCAAACCGGCGTTTAACAATCTTTGCGGGGACGCGATGGCGCGGAAGCTCTTCGGTACCGATGGGATCCGGGGGACCGCAAACAGCGAGCCGATGACGCCGGAGACGGCGTTAAAGGTGGCGATGGCCGTCGGCGAGTGCTTCCAAAATGGGGCCCACAAGCACCTCGTCGTCATAGGCAAGGACACCAGACTTTCCGGCTATATGCTCGAACCCGCGTTGACCGCCGGTTTTGTCACAATGGGGATGGACGTCGTGCTGGTCGGACCGTTGCCGACGCCGGCGATCGCGATGTTGACGCGCAGCCTACGCGCCGATCTAGGCGTCGTGTTGTCGGCATCGCACAATCCTTACGGCGATAATGGCATCAAATTATTTGGCCGCGACGGGTACAAGCTGTCGGACGAGTTCGAGCAGAAGATCGAAGTCTGCCTCGAAAAAGGGCCGAGCCGGCGCGCCAGTCCCGCCGAACTCGGGCGCGTCAAGCGGCTCGAGGATGCCGGAGGCCGTTATATCGAATTCGTCAAGCAGAGCTTTCCACGCGGGCTGCGGCTGGATGGGCTTCGCATCGTCGTCGATTGCGCGCACGGGGCGGCCTACAAGGTCGCGCCCACCGTATTCTGGGAACTCGGGGCCGAGGTCTTCTCGCTCGGGGTTACGCCCGACGGCCTCAACATCAACCGAGAATGCGGTGCATTGTCGCCCGAACAGATGCGACGGGAGGTCTTGGCGAGACGTGCGGATATCGGGATCGCGCTCGATGGTGATGCCGATCGGCTGATCGTCGCCGACGAACGCGGCATCATCCTCGACGGTGACCAGTTGATGGCGCTGATCGGCACCGGCCTGGCTAGGTCCGGTCGCTTGTCGGGCGGCGCGCTCGTCGCGACGGTCATGTCCAATCTCGGTCTCGAGCGCTTTCTCTCAGGCGAAGGCATCGGCCTCCACCGCACCTCGGTCGGCGACCGCTATGTTGTTGAAAAGATGCGCACTCTTAGGTGCAACCTCGGCGGCGAGCAATCCGGCCACATTATTCTCTCCGATTATGCGACCACCGGAGACGGCCTCATCGCCGCGCTTCAGGTGCTGGCCTCGATAGTCGAAACCGGCCGGCGAGCCAGTGAGGTGTGCCGCTTGTTCACACCGGTGCCGCAGCTGTTGCGGAGTGTCCGGTTTGGCGAGGGCGATCCGCTCGAAGAGGCAAGGGTAAAGCGAGCAATTCACGAAGGCGAAGCTCGACTGGGCGCCGAAGGACGGCTGGTGATCCGCAAATCCGGAACCGAGCCGGTGATCCGTGTGATGGCCGAGAGCGCGGACCAAGAGCTGGTTGGTGCCGTCGTCGACGGGGTCTGCGCGGCCATCCAGGCCGTCGCCAGTGCTAGCGAGGATGCGCCGCCGCGGCCGCGCCGGCTCGGCCCCGTCCCGGTGGAGGCCGCGGAATAGCAAGTGCGCGGTCGCGTATTGATCATCGCCGGCTCGGATTCCGGCGGCGGGGCCGGCATCCAAGCCGACATCAAGACCGTATCGATGCTGGATGCCTACGCGGCGACGGCAGTAACCGCGCTGACCGCGCAAAACACCGAAGGCGTATTTGGTGTGCTGCCGGTGCCGTCCGAGTTCGTGCGCAGGCAAATCGAGGTCGTGCTCGACGACATCGGTGCCGATGCGATCAAAACGGGGATGCTGCACGATTTAGCCGTGATCGAAACAATCGCCGCCGTCCTGCAGGAGCGCGCGGCGCAAATCCCGCTCGTCGTCGACCCGGTGATGGTCGCCAAAGGCGGGGCCCGCTTGATCGATCCCGAAGCGCTCGACGGGTTGAAGCGGCTGCTGATTGCGCGCGCCGATGTCGTGACGCCAAACCTTCCCGAAGCCGAGATATTGACCGGAAGGACGATCGGCGATACCGCCGAAATGCGCGCCGCCGGCGAAACTCTACTGGCGCTGGGCTGCCGTGCGGTACTGGTCAAAGGCGGGCACCTCTCCGGCGATACCGTGTCGGATGTGCTGGTGACGGCGCAAGGCGTCCGGGTGTGGGAGAGCTCTCGAATTGCTACGCGCCATACCCACGGCACCGGCTGCACGCTCGCCTCGGCGATTGCCGCGGGTCTCTCTCAGGGTCTCGCGATTGAAAGCGCGGTCGACCGAGCCCGCACTTATGTGCAGCGCGCGATCGCCAGTGCACCCGGTTTGGGGCGCGGCCACGGCCCGCTCGATCACGCCCATCCGCTCCGTCCGGGATAGTCCGCAGTGACCGGTCGAGGGTAAAGAAACCCATCGACCTGGCGCCGTCCGCGATGGAGGTGGGTTTCGCGTTGCTCAACCCATCCTACACTCCTACGATCCCTACAAGCGGATGGAGGGTGCGAGATGGCGAAGAATTATCGGATCGCAGCCATTCCCGGCGACGGCATCGGCCGTGAAGTCATGCCGGAGGGCATTGCCGCAATCGAGGCGGCGGCGCGGAAGTACGGCTTTGGCGTCCAGTGGCACGAATTCGATTGGAGCTGCGAGCGCTACGTCAACATGGGGCTCATGATGCCCGAAGACGGGCTCGAGCGGCTGCGGCTCTACGACGCCGTCTATCTCGGCGCGGTCGGTCATCCCGAGGTGCCGGACCATGTCTCGCTATGGGGCCTGTTAATTCCGTTGCGGCGCGGCTTTCACCAGTACATCAACTTGCGGCCGGTGCGCCTTCTCGCCGGGGTCCAGTCGCCGCTGCGCGACCGCGAGCCGGGCGATATCGATTTCTACGTCGTGCGCGAGAACAATGAGGGCGAATACTCGGAAATCGGCGGACGGCTTTATGCCGGCGGCGAATATGAAATGGCTATGCAGGAATCGGTGTTCACCCGGCGCGGCTGCGACCGGGTCATGCGCTATGCCTTCGAGCTCGCCCGCACGCGCAAAAAGCACGTCACTTCGGCCACCAAATCAAACGGCATCATTCACACGATGCCGTTCTGGGACGAGCGGTTTGCCGCGGTCGCGCGCGACTACCCCGACGTCAAGACCGACCAGTATCACATCGATATTCTGACCGCGCATTTCGTGCGGCACCCGGACTGGTTCGACGTCGTCGTCGGCTCGAACCTGTTCGGCGACATCCTGTCGGATCTCGGGCCCGCGGTGGTCGGCTCGATCGGCATCGCGCCCTCCGGAAACATCAACCCCGAGCGCGAATATCCCTCGATGTTCGAGCCGGTCCACGGCTCGGCACCGGACATCGCCGGCCGCGGTATTGCCAACCCGATCGGCCAGATCTGGTCGGGCGCGATGATGCTCGATCATTTCGGTGAGAGCGCAGCCGCCGCTTCGATTGAGCGCGCGATCGCCGAGGTTCTTGCGGAAGGCGGGACCCGAACGCCAGATCTCGGCGGCAATGCCGGCACCAAGGATCTCGGCGCGGCGATTACTGCGGCGATCCGCTGAGTTATCGCGTAGTCGCTAGTGAAAAGCGCGGGTCGGCCGCCAGGCACTCGGCCTCGGGAAGGCCGAGCTCCTTTCTGACGATATTCGTCCCCAGCACCATCGCGACCATCTTGTAAGTCGCATGCCGGCGGCTCATGCCCTCGCGCCCCATGCCGCAATCGGACGAGATGATCAGCCGCTCGGGCGGGATATATTTCAGAGCTTCTCGTATCAGATCCGCGACCTGGTCCGGCCGCTCGACCTGCAAGGTGTGATGGTCGATGACCCCGATCACGATCTTCTTGTCCTTGATCACCTCGCCGATCGCCTTGAGGTCGCCGGTGCCCGAGGAGCAGGTTTCGAAGGTTATCGCGTCGGCGTCGACCTGGTTTAGCGCGCCCAATGTCGGCTGATAGCTCTGCACATCCCGGAAGATCCGCTGTTGCGAGGGGTTGCCCCAGCAGGTGTGGCACCAGATTTCGGTCTTCTCGCGCAGGCCCTTGACCGTGTTGTTGAAAAGTTTGACGAGATCGTCGACGTCGAGCCTGCCAAAGGGCTTGCCGCGGACCGGCACCATATGGATCTGCGGCTCCTCCATCTGGATCACCGGGCAGCCGGCATCGGCCAGTTCGCTCAGCTCGCCGTTGAGCGCGTCGCTGATCGCCCAAGTCCGTTCAACCGGATCCTTGTAGTATTCGTCGCTCACCGAGGCCGCGAGCAATTCGGGCAGGATGGTGCCGAACTTGACCGGCTTCTTGGTCAGCCGCTGCGCCACCTTCCACATCGCGGTGTATTGCAAATTGCCGGGGCCGACCGGTCCCGTAATCTTCGGCAATACGCGCGCTTCGACGAAATCGTGCAGAATGTGCCCGCGTGGCGCTGTGGTAGCGACCTGCAACGCGCTGGGCTGCGGCGATGCCGAGAAACCCGACATGTGCGTCAGCGGATAGCTCTGCCAGCTCATGCCGCTGATCTGCTCGTCGAAATGCGCGTCGCCATCGGTACAGATGTCGAGGCCGGCCGTTTCCTGCGCACGCAAATAGACCGAAACCGCGTCCTCGTATTGTTCGCGATAGCGCAGGTTCATCATCGCCTCGAGGAAGCTCTGTGAACCGAGGCCCGCCGTATACC
>JBARIB010000944.1:0-8367 GCA_049799535.1 Allostellaceae bacterium
GCCCTCAATTCTTATTACCTGCTGGTGGCGTCTGTCGAGTTTGCAGTGCCCCGCTATGTCGATGCATTTGAGGGGATCACTTTGACGATCGATATTATCGCCCTTTCCGTGGTCTTCGCCCACCGCCACAAGGCGATCGCGGTCATTCTGCCGATACTTCATGAAATATTTTGGCGAAAGCGAACGGCGGAAATCACAGCGGCAACCGTCGCTGCCGCGAAAGCTGCGCGCCGTTGATGACGGGGATGCGCTTAGCCCTCGGGCGCAGCCGCCGTTAGGCATGGATGGCAGGGTCCGTAAAACCCATAATGCGTGATCAAGGCCTCGACCATCCGGTCGAGGCTGAATCGCGAGGCAACAAAGGCCGGCCCGATCTCGCGGGCTCGTTCGAGCCGGTCGCGATCGACGGCCCATTCCAGCACCGCATCGGCGATCGCTTCGGGATCAGGGCCTGGGACGAGAATACCGGTTTCGCCGGGCAGGAATGTTTCTGCGACCCCGCCCGCGGCGCAGGCAATAACCGGTTTTCCTGCCCATTGCGCCTCGATCATCGTATTGGGCGTGCCTTCGGCTTCCGAAGTCAAAAGAAACAGATCCATTGCACCCAGCGCCGCGAGCGGGTCGGCGCTCAGCCCCGGCAGAATGAGCCGGCGCTGCAATCCCAGAGCTACCGCGCGGTCCCGGATTTCCGCCAGCATCGGCCCCATTCCGTAGACCGCGAACAGTGTATCGTCTCGCCGCGCGAGGATGGCGGCGGCTGCATCGAGCCACAGCAGCGGCCGTTTTTCGGGCGAAAAGCGAAACATCGAGCCGATCAATAATGCATCGTCGGGCACCCCGATCCGACGCCGTTCCGCAAGCGCCGCCGGGGGGTCGTACTTCGGCAGAGCGGTGCCGTTATAGACGACGTCGATCCGCTCGCGCGGCACCTCGAGCCAGTCCGCGTAATCCTCCGCCCCGGCAATGCTGTTATTCAAGAGCACCACTCCCGGGCATGCGAGCAGCGGGCGATATGCCGCGCGCATAACCGGTTCGTGAAAGAAAAAACGCGTCGGGTTCAGGTTTCGGCCGGACAGGATGATCCGCGGGATCCCGGCCAAGACGGCCGCGGTGCCGGCTCTGATGTTCGACCAGTCGAGCCATGCATGGACGACAGTGGGGCGCAGTTCGATCAGCTCACGCCATAGGTCTGCTGTATCGCAGACAAAAGCGGCAGGCAGCATCGGCGCCGCCTCCAGGAGCTTTGCCGGCAGCCGAGCGTGTAGCGGCAGAGGGCGGCGGATTTGCCGGACTACGGCGCCGATCGCCCTTAGCGCCGGACAAAAGAAATCATAAGCCTCGGGTTGGCGAGGGGCGAGATGCGCACACAGCACGGTGATGTCGCGGACGCCGCGACTCGCCAAGCCTATGGCGGCATTGACAAGTTGCCGCTCGGCACCGCCCGGCTGCAGGCTGCCGCAAACCATCACTACGCGGCGCGCAACTGCCTCAGCGCGCTCATTTCCCGCGAGCAAATCGTGCAACGCCCGTTCTTGGCCAGGCTCGCCGCATGACGCGACCGCAGTAGAGGTTCGATCCTGTCGGACCCAATCGATCACCCGATCCGCAGCTGGCCGGAACGCCGGCTGTTCGCGCATCGCCGAGAGCAGGTTCCGTGCGCTCGCCCAAGCGGCGAGCTTCAGCCGCTGTGACATGCGGCTTACTTCCGCCGCGACCGTTCAGCGCGATTGGCTGGGGCGGGAGGATTCGAACCTCCGTATGGCGGAATCAAAATCCGCTGCCTTACCACTTGGCTACGCCCCAAAGGGTGACAGGCGCCAAATTATCGGGAAAGCCGCGCGTCGGCAAGAAAGCCGGCCGCCGCGCACCACCACGAAGGCTGGGCGGCAGCGAGCGCCGCGCGTGCCGCTTCGGCAGCATCGTGGTCTGCAAACAGAGCAAAGCAGGTCGCGCCGCTGCCGCTCATTCTCGTCAGCAGCGCGCCCGGCAACCGGGCGAGGCGCTCAAGGACCGCGCCAATCTCGGGCATCAAAGTTATCGCGGCTTCAGTGAGGTCGTTGTTGCGCCGCATCAACAGTCGGGCGAGCCCAGCGGCGTCGCTTGGCATCAACGCGAAGCGTACAGTATCGCCAAACGGGCCGCGCCGGGCTGCGAACACCGCGGCTGTCGCAAGTGGAATTCTGGGATTGGCAAGCAGGATCCCAGCTTTCGGCAGCGAGCCGGCGGGTTCGAGACGCTCGCCGACACCGCCGACCCAGACCGCACGACCGTACAGACACGCAGGCACATCGGCGCCGAGTCTAGCGCCGAGATCGCGAAGCTCCTCCTCACCGAGTGACAGCCGCCATAGGCGGCTCAGCGCCCGCAGGGCGGCGGCAGCGTTGCTCGATCCGCCGCCAATGCCGGCAGCGACAGGCAGGTTCTTTTGAAGTTGTAAAGCCGCTCCTGCCGAAATCCCGGCATACTCAGCGAGGAGGTGCGCGGCGCGCAGCACAAGGTTGTTCTCGCCGACGGCAGGAAGCATCGCGGCTTCGGGCCCGCTTACCTCAAGCGACAGGTCCGTGGCGGGTTCGGCGGTGAGGACATCCCCGAGATCCACAAAACTAACGAGGCTATCTATCAGATGATAGCCATCGGTCCGCCGCCCGGTTGCGTGCAAATAGAGATTGACCTTAGCCGGAGCAAAGGCCGTAACCGGCACTGCAGTCTCAGCCGCCGCGCGCCGCCGCCCCGGCCGTCGGCACAGCGCCACCGTCGAGCTTGGCCTGGATCGGCTTGACCTCGTCGTCTTGGGGGCCGAACTGCAATGCGCGCCGCCATTGATAGCGCGCCTCGACTGGCCGCCCGCTTTGCCAATAGGCGTCGCCCAGATGATCGTTGATGGTCGGATCCTCGGGCACGAGCTCGATTGCCTTTTCCAGGTATTGCACCGCGCTCGAGTAATCGCCGAGCCGGTAATGTGCCCAGCCGAGGCTGTCGACGATATAGCCGTCTTCCGGCCGCAGCTCGACCGCCTTCTCGATCATCTTGAGGCCGCGCTGAAGGTTCTCTCCGCGGTCGATCCAGGAGTAACCTAGATAATTGAGAACCAGCGGTTGATCGGGCTTGAGCTCGAGCGCATGGCGAAGGTCGGCCTCCGCGCGGTTCCACTGGCCGGAGCGCTCGAGTGCAATGCCGCGGCTATAATACAGCGCCCAACGCTCCGGCATTCCCGCAGCCTCCGATCGCCGGATGGCCTCATCATAGGCGTCTACGGCCTCGGTAAACCGCTTCTTGCCGCGCAACAGGTCGCCGAGCTGCATGTCGGCACCGGCCCGTGTAGGAGCCTCCGCCGCCATTTCCTTCAGCTGTGTAATCGCTTCATCGGTGCGGTCCAGCATCTCGAGATTGGCAGCGACACGCAAGCGCGCAGACCACCAATAGGGCGAGGTCCGCGGTATTCCGGCAAGAATGGCAAGGCTGGCTTCAGGTTTGTTCTCGGCGCTGAGCACATCGGCGAGTAAGAGCTGAGCGAGCACCATATGCGGCCGCAGTTCAAGCGCGCAGCGGGCGTAAAGCAATGCTAAATCGAGAGTCTCGGGCTGATTGACGACGCTTGCGAGATCAAAAAGCGCTTCGGCAAGGCCGTCTTTAGCGGAGCCGATCAATGGCGGCTGGGGTCCAGCTGGCCTGCTGGCGAGAACGGATTCCGCAAGTTCGCTTCCTGCGTTATCTTCGACAAAACGTCGGTAAAGAGCTTCCGCCTCGTCTTCGCGCCCGTGCCGCTGGTAAAAGTTCGCCATCGCGTCGGTCAGTCGCCAGTTGAGCTGCCCGCTCGCGTCGAGCGCTTTCTTGAAATTATCCTCGGCCAGATCGGCGCGCCCGGCAAAATCGTAGATGAGGCCGAGCTGGAACTGCTTGAGCGGTGCAAAGCCGTTGAATTTGTCGAACTCCTGCAGCGCGGCGTCCGCCCCGGCGATGTCACCCACCGCCACATGGGTCCAAGCACGCGCCAGGGGGCGGACAAAGCGGTGGACGCCGTCCTCAGGAAGGGCTTCGGCTCGGTTTATCGCACCAGCCCTGTCGCCGTTTTGGACACGCTCTATAAGCAATACGAGCTCGGCAATCGCGTCGTTCGAATCGAATTTGAGCTCGCTTTCGGCGAGCGCCCGAGCCCGGTCGAAATGACCCTCACTCACTTCCATCAGGAAAGTCCGGGTGATCAGCTCGGGCGCTTGGGGGTCGGCTCGCAGAGCGTCCTCAAACCAGGCCGCGGCGGCCTGGTAATCGCGTATTTGCTGCGCGTGTCGGCCGGCCAGGTAAGCGCCGAACGGGACCTCGATGACGGGCTCGGATTTTTCCGGCGTCGGCGCCGCGAAACTCGTCCCAGCTGCGAGAACGCATAGCAAGAAAGCGACTGAACCGCCCAGCCGACACGCGTCGGTTGCTGATCTTCCCATCTATCCTTACCCATTCACCCGTATCACATGTTGGGATAATTGGGTCCGCCGCCGCCCTCCGGCACAACCCAATCAATGTTCTGCTCCGGATCCTTGATGTCGCAGGTTTTGCAGTGAACGCAATTCTGCGCATTTATTTGTAAATACGGCTCGCTATCGGCTTGCTGCACGATTTCGTAGACGCCCGCCGGACAATAGCGCTGTTCGGGCGAATCGTAGAGCCGATAATTGACCGCAATCGCTTTCTGCGGATCGCGCAGGCGCAGATGCGATGGTTGATCTTCCTCGTGGTCAGTGTTCGAGATGAACACCGAGGAGAGCCGGTCGAAAGTGATCTTGCCGTCGGGGCGGGGGTACTCGATCCGCTGAGCTTCGCTGGCTTTGGCCAACTGCAGGTGGTCCGCATGGTGGTGAAACGTCCACGGGGCGGCGCCGCGCAAGACGTAAGTGTCCAGCCCCGAATAGGCGAGACCTGCCCACAGCCCCCAGCGGAAGCTCGGCCTGATATTACGCACCTGGCGGAGCTCATCCCACACCCAGCTCTGTTCGAGAGCGCGCCTGACCTCCGCAGAGGGCTCCCCTGAGAGCCGGCGGAAAACCGTCTCGGCCGCCACCATCCCCGACTTCATCGCGGTGTGGCTGCCCTTGATTTTCGGCACGTTTAGAAACCCGGCGGCGTCCCCAATCAATGCGCCGCCTGGAAAATCGAGGCGCGGGATCGATTGAAAACCGCCTTCGTTGAGCGCCCGCGCACCATAGGCGATGCGTCTGCCGTCCTCGAAAAACGGGCGGATCGCCGGGTGCGTCTTGAAGCGCTGGAACTCCTCGAACGGGTTCAGAAACGGGTTTCTGTAATCGAGGCCGATCACAAACCCGACCGCCAATTGCCGGTCCTCGAGGTGATAGAGGAACGACCCGCCATAGGTCGCCCAATCAAGCGGCCAGCCGATCGTGTGTACGACGAGGCCGGGTTGATGGCGGTCGGGGGCGGCTTCCCACAATTCCTTGATGCCGATCGCATAGGTCTGCGGGTCGATCCCGTCGCGCAAGCGGAAGCGCTGCATCAGGATCTTGCTCAACGATCCGCGGCAACCTTCGGCAAACAGCGTCTCCTTGCCGATCAACTCGACACCCGGCTGATAGCGGTCGGTCGGTCGCCCGTCTCTGCCGATTCCCATATCGCCGGTGGCCACTCCCCGGACGCTTCCGGAAGCGTCATAGAGCACTTCGGCGGCAGCGAAGCCGGGATAGATTTCGACGCCGAGCGCTTCGGCCTGCTGCGCCAGCCAGCGGCATAGATTACCCAGGCTGATGATGTAATTGCCGTGATTGACCATTTGCGGCGGTGTCGGCAGGTGCAGTGAGCGGTTCTTGGTCAGCAGCAGAAAGCGGTCCTCGGCCGCTGGGGTGACGAGCGGGGCACCCCGCTCGCGCCAATCCGGAAGCAACTCGTTGAGCGCTCGCGGCTCGAACACGGCGCCGGAGAGGATATGCGCGCCGACCTCCGAGCCTTTTTCTACGATGCATACTCCGAGCTCGCGCTCGGCCGCGGCGGCGAGCTGCTTGAGCCGTATCGCCGCGGCGAGGCCAGACGGCCCTGCGCCGACGATGACGACGTCGTATTCCATCTGCTCGCGCCGAACCTGCTCCTCGCTCATCGCTCGTCCATCGCTGGCTCAGCCGCGATTATAGAGGATCTGCGCAAAACAGGAGTAGCGCTGCTTAGCTCGGATGATAGACTCGCCGCGATGTCTATCGAGTGCTCCTCGAATACCGCCGATACGGCGCTTGCACTGCTCCGCTGGTATATCGAGATGGGCGCCGACGAAGCGATTGACCCTGAGCCGGTCAACCGGCTCGCCGCATCGTCCGCAAAGACGGCAGGGCTGCGAGCCGACGCCGTTGCGCCCGATCCGGAACCGCCCCACCCGGTTGTGGCATCGCCACTCCCTGCCTTTGCCGAATCGTTCGGCGAAGCCGCGCTCTCGGCGCGCCGACTTGCCGCCGAAGCCGAAACGGTCGTGCAACTCGGCGCGCTCGTCGCCGGGTTTGATGGATGCCCGTTGAAGCGGACGGCGACGAACACGGTATTCATCGACGGGAACCCGGCGGCCCCCGTCATCATCATAGGCGAGGCACCCGGCGCCGACGAGGACCGGATCGGGCGCCCATTTGTTGGCCGCGCCGGCCAACTCCTCGACCGCATGCTGGCAGCGATCGGCCTCGACCGCAACCAAGTGCTGATTACCAATGTCGTCTATTGGCGGCCACCGGGCAATCGGACGCCGAGCGCGGCGGAGATCGCCTCGTGCTTGCCTTTCGTGTTCCGGCTGGTCTCGCTGGTGCGTCCCAAGGTGCTGGTCCTTAGTGGCGGCACCGCGGCGGGCGCCTTGCTGCCGCAGGGCCAGGGAATCACGCGGCTGCGCGGGCGCTGGTTCGATCTGGCGGTACCCGGCCTCGATCGGCCCGTCCCGACCTTGCCGATGTTCCACCCCTCCTTCCTGCTCCGAACCCCGGAACGCAAGCGCGAAGCCTGGCGCGATCTCCTTGCCCTGCGCGCGCGTCTCGACGAACTCCTCTCGGCTCCAGCGTCCGGCTGATCGGTCGGCCCCCCCGACGCAATCATCATGTTCGCCGAGGCGCCGGGGCGCTATTTTGGGACACCGGATGATGGAGCAACCCATGCCGCGACTCGACGAAACGCGCCCCTTTTTGCCGATCAACATCGCGCTGTTGACTGTGTCGGACACGCGAGATGCAGCACAAGACCGTTCCGGCAATACTCTAGCCGACCTCGCCACAACGGCTGGCCACCGCATTGCGGCTCGAAAGATCGTCCGCGACGAGCAGGACCAGATCGTCGCGCAGCTCCGGGCGTGGATCGCGGATCCCGAGATTGACGTCGTGATCTCGACGGGCGGCACCGGCGTCACCGGGCGGGATGTCACACCCGAGGCGTTCCACAGCGTCTTCGAGAAGGAGATCGCCGGCTTTGGCGAGCTGTTCCGTTGGCTCAGCTTCGACAAGGTGGGGACCTCGACGATCCAGAGCCGCGCGACGGCAGGCGTCGCCGGCGGCACTTATCTATTTGCCCTCCCCGGGTCGCCGAGCGCCTGCCGCGACGCCTGGGAGGGCATCCTCGTCCACCAGCTCGACAACCGCTTTCGCCCGTGCAATTTCGTCGAGCTGATGCCCCGGCTGCAGGAACACCTGAGGCGCTAACTCAAAAGCCTCGGCTCGGCTTGAGCCGGCGATAGGCCTCTCCGTCGTCCACGTCTTCCAGCCGATCGGCATAACCGATCCTGATCCGCCGAGGCAGGCCGTCGAGCGTGTCCGCGAGAGCATCGGGGCCCGACCACCGCACCCGCTCGAACAAGGGCGGCAGGCAACGCGGGTGACGGGCGCCGACGAGCCAGAATCCGCCATCCTCGGCAGGCCCGAAGACGAGATCGTGGGCGCCGAGCAAACGGAAGGCGGCTGCGATGTGCTTGGCGTCGAGCGCCGGAATGTCGGCGCCGACGAGCACTACCGGGCCTGCCGAGCAGGCGCGCAACGCGCGCTGCATGCGCATACCGAGATCCCCCCCGCCCTGGCCGAAGGCCACGAAGCTGCCGCCTTGTCGGCTCAGAGCCCGGTGACGGGCGCGGTCCGGCGTGACGGCGAGCTGCAGCCGCCAACGCCGGTCAGTCGCGAGTCGGCGCAATAGCCGGCCGATCATTAACTGCTCGAAACGCAATGCCGCGATATCGCCGATCTCGCGTGCCAGGCGGCGTTTGCCGGCGCCGAGAGCCGGCGCGCGTACGAACAGCACGACGTGGCAGCGCATCAGCCGTAGAGGCGGGCGATGCGTTGCGGCGGCACACCCGCGAAATAAAGTGACAAGCAGAAAATGTTGAGCAGCGGGCGGCGCCAATAGCCGTGGCGCCGC
>JBARIB010000945.1:0-2021 GCA_049799535.1 Allostellaceae bacterium
ATCTCGAGGCGAGCCTGGCCATCTGGCCATCAGAGACATTCTTCTTATTCACGTTGACCTCCGATATTTGCGTTGCTCGAAGGCAGCGATGCCGCAGGCGCGATACCTGACGATGTCGTGCTTGGACGATGAGTCAAGCGCCAATTTCGAGCACTTCCGGCTCCAACGCCGGGCCCGCTGCGCGGTTCCCCCTAGATCCAAGTCCGGAGGCTGGACCGCTCATGTGCGCTCTCCCTTCTCCCATGCGGGAGAAGAAGGGCCGGAGATTAGTCCGTGCCCGCGATTCTGACGAGGTAGGCGACGATCGCGTCTACATCCTTGGGGTCGACCGGCGCCCTGAAGGCCAATCGCATCTGTTCGACCACTGCTCGCCACTGCGCCTTCGACAACGCCGGTTGGTTCAGCACCATGCCGGCCGAGTGGCACGCGAGACAGATGTTGGCTACATCCGCGCCGGGTCCATCCGGAAGCATGCGGTCGCTGGTGGGAAGATCGACGTTGACCGACTTGAGCGAAAAGCCGTTCTGTGCCGTTGCGGAGAAGGTCGATAGCGTAATTCCCGCAAGACGCGCGAACATCGGCACGCTGCGTCCCATGTTTGCACTCCTCAGCCCGCAACGACCGGCATGGCTTCAATCACGTTGCGCATGAAGCCGCCCGGATTCCAATTGGGAGCGGCGGGTTGCGCGACGCCTTGGCTGTTGGTGCAGCGGACCATCAGCGCATAGTCCCCCTCGACGGGAAGCGTGAACTGGATCTGCCATTGCCGAAAGCTGTATTTTCCCTCGTCCTTGCCGAGCTCTGCGGCTTGCCAGCTCTTGCCGTCGTCGCTCGAGAAATCGACGCGCGCCACCCCGGCGTCGCCTCCGAAAGCGATGCCGCGCGCCAAGGCCGCGCGGCCGGCATGGAACGGGTCGCCCGATTTGATATTCGTGATGAAAGAGCGCGGGACCATCCTGTTGATGGGGACCAGCCTCACGTCCGCTTCGCCGGGATAAATGCTGGCATGGGGCGTATCGGGGATAGTGTAGGCGGTCTTCATCCAATAGTTCGTGTCGGGTTGATCCAGGACCTCGATGTCATTGAGCATCTTCACCCAATAGGTCGAATACCACCCCGGCACGATGACTCGCAGCGGAAATCCATTCAGCAGCGGCAGCTGCTCATGGTTCATCCCATAGGCCAGCATGACCTCGCCGTCGCGCGCGTGATCGACATCAAGCGACTTCATGAACTTCGGCGCGTCCGCCACGACGGGATCGTCCAGTCCGCTGAAGCGGACCTGAACGGCGCCTGTCTTCACGCCGGCGCGGTCGAGCACGTCCTTCAAGCGGACACCGGTCCAGGCCGCGTTTCCCATGGCGCCATTGGACCACTCGCCGCCGGCGACGCGTGGCGAGAAATAACCGCGCGAATTGCCGGAGCACTGATTCACGGCCGCAAGCTCCACCTGCGGCAGCGCGAGGATGTCGTCGAGGGATAGTGAAAGTGTCTGGTTGACGTGCCCGTGCACGGCTAGCCGGAATGTTTGCACGTTCACTTCGGTCGGAATGAGCGCCCAGTGCCAGCGCACAAAGAAGCGATCATTGGGGGTGAAGACCGACTCGTCGAACACTTCGAACGGCGTTTCCAACAGCGGAGGTCGCGTGCGCTGCAAAATCATGGCGCCCTTTTGGGGAAAGGCGGTCGTGACCGGCCGCCGGCCCGGCCCCCCTGGCAACGGAAGGTCGACCATGGTCTCCGCCCATGCGGGAGCTGTCAGCAAGGCGAAGGTGGCCGCTCCGGCGCCGCGCAGAAAATATCGACGGCTCGGAACGGGGCGACGGGGAACCGAATTGAGCACAGCTGACCTCGTAAGGGCAGGGGGCCGTGAAGAACGTGCGAGCTCGAGCGGAGTTCCGCCGGACCAGCTACTCATTCGGCCTATGGGCCGTCAACTCGCTTGCAGCTCCACAATTCCCGAACAAATCACCGCGCGCGCCGGTGCGTGACCGATTTTGCGGTCGTTGACGGGTTCGAGT
>JBARIB010000946.1:0-1558 GCA_049799535.1 Allostellaceae bacterium
TCGAGCCACTGTTTCCACTGGCGCTGATTCAGCAGGAAGTATCGGCTGAGCGCTCGATTGAAATCCCTAGACCGGTCCGTGAAGTCTACCGCCAATGGCGGCCGTCGCCGCTGTACCGAGCCCGTCGGCTGGAGCGGGCACTCGATACGCCCGCCAGGATCTACTACAAATACGAAGGGTAAGCCCAGCAGGCAGCCACAAACCGAATACCGCCCTAGCCCAGGCCTTTTACAACAGGGAGGCCGGCGTCAAACGGCTAACCACCGAGACCGGTGCCGGACAATGGGGCTCGGCCCTCGCCTTTGCGGGCGCTTTGTTTGGCCTCGATGTCCGCGCTTATATGGTGAAGGTGAGCTTTGAGCAGAAACCTTACCGCAAGGCGTTGATGGAGGCTTGGGGTGCGGAGTGCGTGGCGAGCCCGAGCACCGAAACGGGTGCCGGGCGGCAAATCCTCGCCGAACATCCGAACTCACTCGGCAGTTTGGGCATCGCCATCAGCGAAGCGGTTGAAATGGCGGCGCAACGCGCCGATACCAAATATTCGCTAGGCAGCGTCCTCAACCACGTGCTGTTGCACCAGACCGTAATCGGCCAAGAGGCGATGGCGCAGCTCGAGATGGCGGGTGATTACCCCGACATCATCGTGGGTTGCACGGGCGGCGGGAGCAATTTCGCCGGTATCGCATTCCCGTTTATTGGCGCCAGGTTGCGCGGAGGCCCGAAGCCCCGGGTGATTGCTTGCGAGCCAGCCGCCTGCCCGAGCCTGACGCGCGGCAGATATGCATACGATTTCGGTGACACCGGGCATCTGACACCGCTCGTCAAAATGTACACGCTGGGCTCGACGTTCGTGCCGCCCGGCTTTCACGCAGGCGGATTGCGATATCACGGAATGGCCCCGCTGGTGAGCCTGTTGCAAGAGCTCGGGCTGATCCAATCGCGCGCGCTGACACAGAACAGCTGCTTCGAAGCAGGCATTCAGTTCGCACGCACCGAAGGCATTTTGCCGGCTCCCGAGGCCAATCATGCTGTGTGCGGCACGATCGAGGAAGCGCTGCGCTGCAAAGCTGAAGGCATTGGACGCACGATCTTATTCAACCTGTGCGGCCACGGTCATTTCGACATGCAAGCCTATATCGACTACCGCTCCGGGATGCTCGCCGACCATGTCTATGATGAGGCCGAGTTGCGTGCCGCGCTGGCCAAACTCCCCAAGCTCGCCGCCGAATAGCGCCTCGACCGCAAGATGGGTATGCGCTAGTATAAGCTGCTGGCGGATTGACCCACCGGCTCCGATCCGTATAATACTTGCCCTTGCTAGGAGCGGGACCCACCCCATTTGTAATTTTTGAGGAGAGGCGCAGGTGGCGCGCATTGCGGGTGTCAATATCCCCAATCAGAAGCGGGTGCCGATAGGGCTCACTTACATCCATGGCATTGGTCGAACCAAGGCCCTTGATATCTGCAGCACAATTGGCATTCCACCTGAGCGGCGTGTACATGAACTGACCGACGACGAGGTGTTGCGCGTCCGCGAGCTGATCGATCGGGATTACAC
>JBARIB010000947.1:0-2618 GCA_049799535.1 Allostellaceae bacterium
GATGTAAAGCCAACGGCCAAGTCGCTCCTCGCTCATTTTGGTGGCTTCGGCGAGGTGATGAGCGCCGATCCGGACGCCCTATCGAAAGCAGGGCTCGGCCTGGCCGGCATCGCGGCGATCAAATCGGTGCGGGAGGCCGCCCTCAGGCTGATGCAGCTCGAATTGCAGGAGCGGCCGGTCGTCGGCTCGTGGGACAAGCTGATCGATTATTGCAATGCCCAGGTTGTGCACAGCAAAGTCGAGGAATTCCACATCCTGTTCCTCGACCGCAAGAACGTGTTGCTCAGGCATGAGAGGCAGCAGCGCGGCACCATCGATCATACGCCAGTCTATCCGCGCGAGGTCGTTAAGCGCGCGCTTGAACTCGGCGCCGCGGCCATGATCCTGGTGCACAATCACCCCTCGGGGGATCCAACGCCGTCCAAGGCAGACATCGTGGTCACACAAGACATCAAGAAGGCCGCGGCGGCGCTCGGCATAATTTTGCACGACCATGTGATCATCGGGCGGCATGGCCACATCAGCCTGCGCGACCTCGGGGAAATTTGATCGCTTGGCGCTCTTTGGGTTTCGCTGATGTTTCTTCCAATCTCGGCTTGGCAGGGCGAGCGCCGAGTCCTAGGCAGCCTCACGACAGGTAAACCGACAGCGAATCAGCCATACATCTCGCTTGGCTCCGTTGCTCGGATTTTCCGGCTGCGGTATCCTCGCCGCCAACTGGGTAGCCCGATTGGACGCACCTAGGGCGCACCCCGAAATCCAGGTTGTGTCCCCGTAGCTCAGCCGGATAGAGCAACAGTTTCCTAAACTGTGGGTCGCAGGTTCGAGTCCTGCCGGGGACGCCAATCTTACCAACGACATAGGGTTGTCGAGCGCTAGGCGCCGCCCATAGGGGGTCGCCCCCGGGAACACGATCGCAAAAACTCATACGGTCGAGACACCCAGGGCGGCCTCTATTCCGCCGCACCGGTTGCAGTCGGACTTCGCCCGCCGCAATGCCCAACAGGCCGGTCCGTCCGGCGGAGCGGTCGCGGGCTAAGCGTTGCGATTGCGAACGCTGTCAGCGCCGTAACCGAACCGAGAAACAACTTCCCCGACGCCGGGCGGTCTCGACCCTGCGGCCGCTTTGCTTGTGATTTACGGGGTCATCCGGAAGGCTGAGCTCTCAGCAGCCGGAAGCGGGAACCGATAGCTCGACACGACGATTCTGCGCGCGACCCTTTGCGGTGTCGTTCGTAGCGACCGGATCCGCCTCACCAAATCCCTTTGACGTGATGAGGTCGGGCTTGACGCCCTGTGCGATCAAGAACTCCATCACGTTTTCAGCGCGTTTTTGCGACAGGTCCTCATTTGAGGTGATGCCCTCCCGCTGCAGCGCCGGACCGATCGGGGCATTGTCAGTATAGCCACTCACCAGGACCTTGTTCTGCTGCGTCGGCGCCAGCTTCGACGCCATGTTAGCGATAATCTGCTTTCCCCGATCGCTCATCTGCCAGCCGCCCGATGGGAAGAGCAAGTCGCTGTTGACGGTGTATTTGATCGCTCCTTGCAGCCGGCAGATCTGCGCCTTATCGGCGGCAACCTGCGCCGACAACGCCGAATTCTGCTGCTGAAGCTGCTGATTCTGTGCCTGGAGCTGATTGTATGAGCTTTGGGAGACGCAGCCAGAGAGGAGGACAGATGCCATGAGCGGGAGCAGCAGGACGCCGCGTTTCAGACCATATGTCATTGCTTCGAGTTTCCCCTGTTGATTGATAAGCAGAGCCGGCAAGGCTCGCAGAAGTCTAACTCTCCGATCCGTGACCGACAACAGTCGTCTGATTCGCCGATGCGGCTTGTGCGGTCAGCTGAGGCGCTGGCGGAACCATGCCGGACGGGCAAACATACAAAATCCGGCCCGCGAAATTTGGCGAGGCAGGCGATGCGGATTCGCATTCATCTGCGGCCATGTCAGCGCCAGCGACGGCGAGCGGCACTATGCCGAACCAGGCTACCGCGCAAACGGGTTGATCCGGCGCTGTTGGTGCTGTCAGACCGGCACGATCGCAGAAGGCGCCGCCTCACAGGCGCGAGAGAACGCCCGCTTGTCCGAGCGCCGGGTGGCCGCCACATACTCGGGATCGATGGCAGGCTCCCCACTAAGCGACAGCGCAAGCTCGGCATCCACAACTCCGAGTCCTGCCGGGGACGCCAACGAACGATGGCCTCGTGCTCTACTACCTGGCGCGCAACATACTTGTGGGTGCCAGCGAAGGGCGGCTGATCGATGTCCCACCCATCGTCCGCAAATGGGGCGTGGAATGGTCCTCGCACGAAGCGATCGGAGTTATGGCTCTCGCACGCGGAAAATAATGAGCTGAAATCAGCTGCGCGTGCGAGAGCAGTTCGAATGCGGGTTCTTGACAATACTTACTTAAAACAAGATCTAAATACACGATATCCTGTCAAAAATGCGGCTACCCGGCCGTCATCGAGTAGTCCAATCGACGTAACCGGCGAAATTAAGACCGCTTCGGTGTCAGCACTATGAACGAATAGAAAACCCTTGCGCAGTTGCGTACGATTGTATTCCAACTTGTCAATGGGGAGGTTTGCATGCCGGGGATATCACTCACGCG
>JBARIB010000948.1:0-1500 GCA_049799535.1 Allostellaceae bacterium
TCGGCCCACGGGCCGTCATCGCCAAACGGGGTCATCCGCGCGGTTATCAGCGCCGGGAACCGAGCGTTGAGCGCGATGCGATCGAGGCCAAGGGCTTCATTGAGGGCGCCGCAGCTGGCGTCGAGCAGGATGTCGGCGCCGCCGAGCAGGCGCAGCAGGTGCTCTTGGTCGGCCGCCTGCCGCAGATCGAGGACCACCGATTTCTTGTTGCGGTTATAGTTCCAGAAATATAGCGAGCGTTCGAAACCCGGCTGGTCCGCGAGGAACGGCCCGATCCGCCTCGTCGCATTGCCTTCGGGCGGCTCGATCTTGATGACCTCGGCGCCGAGCCCGGCCAGTAGCAGCCCGGCATATTCGGCGCGCTCATCGGCAATCTCGACGACGCGCAGATCGGCAAGCATGCCCGGCCCGGCAGCGCCCATCATTTCGCCCGGCCCCGCGGATAAAGAGCTTGCCGCGATCCCTGCTTGCGTCGCCAAGACATTCTCCTGTCAAATGTCTCCGGGCTCCCCGAAGGCGGAGAGAGGATAATCCCGCCGGAGCCGCCGCGGTCAAGCTGACGGTCTGCTTCGCTCGTCGAGAGCTCGGGACCGGGGTAAGCCAGCAGACCCCCGTCCCTTGCCTGGCGGGTGCCCACGACTTGACGAGCCGACCGTGGCGCGCGCTAGCCGGCGGTTGCCGATGTGCCACGGGGTGGACGATCATCTCGGCCGAGCACAAATCGACGGTTCGACTCCGTACATCTGCGCTACGCCACCAGTCTTTGCCGCGCGGCGCCCTTTATCATCGCCGCACCCTTCTCGGCGATCATGATCGTCGGCGCGTTCGTGTTGGTCGAGGTGACCGCCGGCATCACCGAGGCGTCGATGACGCGCAGTCCGTCGAGTGCGTGCACGCGCAGCTCGCTGTCGACGACGCTCATTGAGTGCGAGCCCATCAGGCACGTGCAGCTGGCGTGATAGCAGGTGCCGCCGTAGCGGCGCGCGTAATCGAGCAACTCGTCGTCGGTCTGCACCTGCATGCCCGGCAGTCTCTCTTCGCGGACGAACGGCTTCAACGCAGGCGCGACGAACATCCGCCGGGCCAATCGCAGCCCGCTGACGATGGCGCGCCGGTCGGTTTCCTCCGACAGATAGCGCGGGTTGATCGCCGGCGCGGTTCGATTTGGCCTCGACATAGCCCGCGCGACGGCGGCCGCATCTGCCAGGCGACGGCGCTGAGGCTCGGCGTCTCCTCGAGCTCGCCGATCTGGCCGCCCTTGAAGCTGCCCGGCGCGAAGGTGACCTGCATGTCGGGGGTCGCCGATTCCTCCAGTACCTTCACCGAGGCGGCGACGATCGACGGGCTGTAGGTCAGCATGCCTTTGCCGGTAAAGAGGCACCGCATGACCTCGCCGGCCAATTGCAGGCCGCGCGAGCGCTCGTTGGCGGTCTGGGCGCCGACCACCGGTAGGAGACGCGCGCGGCATAATGGTCCTGCATATTCTTGCCGACGCCGCGC
>JBARIB010000949.1:0-4294 GCA_049799535.1 Allostellaceae bacterium
GTGATGGACCTCGACGATGTTCCCGGCATGCTTGCCGATCACCCCCGAGAGGCGTGAGAGTGCGCCGGGCACGTCGGGCAATTCGGAGCGCAACCGCACGAGGCGGCCCTCGCGCACCAGGCCGCGCATCAGGATCGAGGCCAACAGCCGCGCATCGATGTTGCCGCCGCAGATGACGATGCCTATCCGCCGGCCGCGGAACCGCTCGGGCGCGGCGAGTACGGCGGCGACACCGGCGGCGCCCGCGCCTTCAACCACCAGCTTCTGGCGCTCGAGCAGGGTCTCGACCGCCGCTTCGAGCATGGCCTCGTCGACGAGCAGGATTTCCGATACGAGCGCCTTGACGATGCGCCGTGTCAGGCGGCCCGGCTCCTTGACCGCAATGCCCTCGGCAAGCGTTGCAGCCGCTGCGGGCGGCCCCGGATCTTCGCGCCGCATCAGGCGGTACATCGATGGGTACAAGGTCGACTGCACGCCGATGATTTCGATCTGTGGCTTGAGCGCCTTGGCGGCGACGGCGATGCCGGAAATCAGCCCGCCGCCGCCGATCGGCACGACGAGAGTGTCGAGATCCGGCCGGTCGCCGAGCAGTTCGAGGGCGATCGTGCCCTGGCCGGCGATGACCGCCGGGTCGTCATAGGGGTGTACGAGGACGAGCCCGCGCTCGCGGGCAAGCGCGTCGGCCGCTTCACGGGCCGCGACCAGGCTATCGCCCTTGAGCACGACCTTGGCGCCGAAGGCCTCGGTGCGGTCGATCTTGATAAACGGCGTGCCCTCGGGCATCACGATCGTCGCCGGAATCCCGAGCCGCTGGGCGTGATAGGCGACCCCCTGGGCGTGGTTGCCGGCCGACATCGCGACCACCCCGGCGCGGCGCTCGCCGGCGTCGAGGGTCAACAATTTCGTCAATGCGCCGCGTTCTTTGAACGATCCGGTGCGATGCAATGTCTCGAGCTTGAGATAGATCTCGGTCCCGGCAAGCTCGGACAGCGCCGGCGCCGCTATGACCGGCGTGCGCGCAATGGCGCCCTCGATCGCCGCGGCGGCGCGGCGAACGGCTGCGATATTGACCGGCAGCTCGGTCATCGCTTGGGAGCCAGGACGAGGGTCGAGATTGCGGCGGACCGGCCCGGTATCAGCCACTCGAAATCGCGCCAGCGCCGTAGCAAATCGGCGAAATGCGTCGAGAGCGGATTGCCCGATTGGCCGGGTGTCGCGATCATCCTCGCGTCGTCGGGCGAGGCCAGATCGGTGATCATGCGCAGCCCGGCGCCAAAGCGTTGCTCGAACGGTTGTGTGTCGTCGCGAATCGTGCTCGGGCCACGATTGACGGTGTCATAGGCACCGGGTGTTGCGATCGAGACCTGCAGCCAATCCCGCAATACCGGGATCCGGCTGAACACCGGATTTGCAAACACCGCGTAATGAGCCCGCCCCCATTGCCATTTCGTCATGTCATCCCCATAGGCCTGGCGCAGGCGCGAGAGTGCGGTCTCGAGGCTCTCCGCCAGCCTCGACCCGCAGCCTTGCTCTGCCGGCCGCTTGGGGTCGTCGCACCATTGCGGCCGCTCGGTCAACACCGCCTCCATCACGCGCGGCTTTAAGTCCCAGTAATCCGATACGGCGTCGCCAAACCGTCCGAACAGGATCGAGCGGCTGAATTCGCGCAGCCATGCGGTGAAGAGCAGCGGCTCGACCTTGTCTCTATCCATCCGGAAGTCCCAATGCCGCAGCCGCTCGATTGGCTCACGGATATGCTCGTTTTCATCGGCGATGCGGGTCATCAGTGGAACCAGCCGCTGCGCCATCAGTGACAATGTATCGGCCTGGATTGCGGCGCTCGATCCGGCGGTCTGCACCGGTGTCGCGGTAAGCAATGCTTCGATCCGCTCGGCGCGGTTCGGCATATCCCAATCGCGGCTCAGGAAGTACGGATAACCCTGTGGCACGATCCTATTGTTGGCGCTGACGAAATGACCCGAGGGCGGATTGACCGCACTCGGCAATCCCGAGAACGGGATGAACCCGGTCCAATCATACTCCCCGGTCCAGCCCGGCACCGGCATCCAGCCGTCGCCTTTGCGGCGGATCGGCACCAGGCCCGGCGCCATGAACCCGATTGTACCGTCCACATCGCCATAGACGATGTTCTCTATCGGTCCGACAAATTTCTGCAGCGCCGCCCGGAAGCTCGACCAATCGGTCGCGCGATTGGCCTGCCACAGCGCTTCCGCGCTGCGATCATCGGGGTTTGTAAAAGTTGCGGCCAAAGAAAGGACAAAGCCAGCATCAGTGGCTCCGGGCGGTAAAGCGTCCGACAGCACGGGCCCGTGCCGGGTCTCGCGAACTGTAATTTCCGTCGGGGCGGCGCCTTTGACCAGGATGGTTTCTCGCCGGGTTTCGAACGGGGCGCTGCCCTCTGGGGTCAGGTAGCGATTGGGATCGGCAGGATCGATTTTTTCGATGAACAGATCCTCAACATCGGCCGTCGTCGTTGTGAACCCCCATGCGATCCGCTCGTTGTGACCGATGACGACGAGCGGTGCTCCCGCTGCGGTTCCGCCGGCGATTTGATGCTGCGGCGTCTTCAGCCGGGCCAAATACCAAAATCCCGGGGCGCCGAAGGCTAGATGCGGGTCATTGGCGAGGACCGGCTTGCCGCTGGCGCTATGCTTGCCGTCGACGACCCAGTTATTGGAGGCGTAATTCGGCCCGACGGCAGGAGGCAGAGCGCGATAAAGGCGATCGAGGGGCAGCCGGCGGTAGATCGGCGCCAACTCCGCCAATGTCGTCGGCGCGTTCCGCGGATATTCAGGATAGAGCAAGGCGAGATCCGCCGCCGAGATCGTCCCGGCCATGCGGGCGCGCAGCAATTCGTTTCGGTAATTGCCCCCTAGCTGCAGCGCCATCAGCTTGCCCCAGACGAGGCTATCCGCCGGCCGCCAAGGCTCCGGGGCAAAGCCCAGTAACAAGAATTCTGGCGGCAGCGCGCCCCGTCGCAAGCTCAAGAAAGTATTGACTCCGGCCGCGTATGCGCTGAGCGCGCGGTTCATCTCCGCCGACAGAAACGGGATTTCGGCCTCGGCGGCCCGATAGAGCCCCAGTACCCGCATTTGCCGATCGACAGCGACGGCTTGCGGCCCGAATATTTCGGCCAGCCGCCCCGCGCCGTAGCGCCGCTGCAGCTCCATCTGGAATAGCCGCTCCTGCGCGTGCACAAAGCCGAGCCCGAAAGCGGCGTCCTCGTCATCCTCGGCGGTAATGAGCGGCACGCCGTCGACGTCGCGCTCGATCCGGATCTCGGCCTTGGCTCCCGATACGAAAATGCGCCCGTCGGTTTGCGGCAGCGCCGAACGAAGATAGAGGTAAAGCCCACAGCCCAGCACCGCCAGCAGCGCCGCCAGGCCGGCAAGAACTCGACGGATCACGCGTCGCCAGTGGGAGGACGGGCTATCGCCTCGATCACCCACCTATAGTTCGCGAGTGCGGCGCGCCATTGCATTGTCCCACAAGTCGGCGCGATCGTCGTCGAAGACCAGCTTCGGCTCTTCGGGAGTGCTGAACCAATCGCGTCGCATCAGCTCAGCCTCGAGCTGTCCGGGTCCCCAGCCGGCATAACCGAGGGCGAACAGGCTCTTTTGCGGACCCTTATTGTGGCCGATGTCACGCAGGATCTGACGGCTCGCGGTCACCGCGACGCGGCCGTCGATATCGAGCGTTTCGTCCCGCCTGTATTCGGCGCTGTGAATGACGAAGCCGAGTTCCGGTTGCACCGGACCACCGGCGAAAACGCGGACGTTGCCCGTGACGCTGGTGTCGTCGTCGCCTGTCGCTTCGAGCAAGGTCGCGATCGAACGCTCGCCCACCGGCCGGTTGATAACGATGCCGAAAGCGCCGTCTTTGTCGTGGCGCACCATCAGAACGACCGTGTGCGAAAACCGTGGATCGCCGATCCTGGGGGACGCGATCAGCAGTTGCCCCGCAAGTGAGCTGGTGTCCGAATGATCGGGCGGCGCCGCGCCAATCACGATCAAGGCTACGAAGAGCGCGGCGATGGCAGACGGCGCGCGGCGAAGCGAAAGGCGGCGGAAGGACATCTCCCAATCTACCTCGCCCGTCGCGAGCCGGGGAAGAGCTTCACGGGACGGCCGATTTTCCCTGGGCATTGAGGAGGGCCTCTGCGGTGCTAAGATTAGCCGCCACGCAGAGGGGGTCCTCAAACAATGGTAAATCAGGCTCGGATCATCACGACGGCAGCGGGAACCGGTGAGCGCGGGTATGGCGGGGACGGCGG
>JBARIB010000950.1:0-1873 GCA_049799535.1 Allostellaceae bacterium
CGGCGATCTCGGTGTCATGCATCCCGACGGCTATATCGAGCTGAAGGATCGCTCGAAGGACATCATCATCTCTGGCGGCGAGAACATCTCGACAATCGAGGTCGAGGATGTTCTCTATCGCCACCCCTGTGTGCTCGAAGCCGCCGTCGTCGCCCGCCCCGATCCGATGTGGGGCGAAACCCCTTGCGCATTCGTGACGCTAAAGCCTGAAGCGACCGCGACGGCGGAAGACATCATCGCGTTCTGCCGCGACCACCTCGCCCGTTTTAAGGTGCCACGAACGGTATTGTTCGGCCCGCTGCCAAAAACCTCGACCGGCAAGATCCAGAAATTCGTCTTGCGCGAGCGCGCGAAAGTCTCTGGTTCAGCCGCGCCAGGACAGCGTTAGATCTACAGCGTAGATCTATTGTCGAATAGGCGACTTGCTCCGCTTCTCTCCGAGCGCCGCGAGCGAGTCGGTCAATAGCTGGGTCAGCCGTGTAGCGATCGCCTCGACAGAACCGGCGTCCCCTTGCAGGAGCCTACCGTCGGCGATGAGGGACGCCAAGCCATGCACAAGCGACCAGCAGGCGAGCGACACTGACTGAAAGTCGAGATCGCTGTCGAAAAACCCTGCCGCCGCGACCGCCTGCCGCAACGCGTTGAAGCAGGTGCCGCCTGCCTCATCCAGGGCCGGGTGCGCCGATTTTCTTTCGATTGCTGGGCCGAACATCAGCTTGAAAAGGCTCGGCTCGTCGCATGCGAAAAGAACGTAGGCGACCCCCAGCGCATTGAGCGCGGCTCTCCATCGACTACCGTGAAGCAGGAGGACAGCTATGACACAACCAACTACAGTAATACCCGCAGACGTTATCAGGGAACTGCAGCAGCATATTACCAATAACCAGCCAAAGGCGATCGGCCCCAACGACGTGCGGCAAGGATTTTGCGGCTCGTGGCCGGCGGCGCGCGTCGGTTTGGAAGGACTGCAGACCGTGTTGAGCTTGGTTCCGGGTGTCACCATGTTTGCCGGCCCAGCCATCTCGGTTGTGCTGGCAGCAGGCGACGCCGCAAAGGGAGCTTTGTGCAAAGCCAACTGACAACAGTATTGGAGGAGGGTCAATCAGCCCGGCGCTGCCGGTGCCGGGCGATTGACGCAGCCCAAGCCAGCCCAATCGTTGGACGCGTTAAGCTGCACTCGGACCTCTGTTCGCTACGATATCGATGCAATAGGTGAAGCGTGGCCGCGTTGACAAGAAAGCTGGGGTTGTTCCAGGCCATTGGTCTCTCGATCTCTATTATCGCACCGACCGCGGCAATGGCCCTCAACGTCTCACTTACGGCGCAGGCGGCGGGCCGGGCGGCGCCGCTCGCTTTTGCGATCGGGACGGCGGCGATGACGATCGTCGGACTGTCCTTTGTCGCATTCAGCCGGCGCATTGCCCACGCCGGTTCGGTCTATGCCTATATCAGTCATACTTTTGGGCGCCGCTGCGGATTTATTGCCGGTTGGATATTGCTGCTCACCTACCTGACCTACGCCGGCGGCGTCAGCACGCTCGTCGGGAGTTTTCTGCAGGTGGCGGCGCAGAACTTTGGTCTGCATCTGGACTCGTTATGGGTCATCGTCGGCATTGGGGCGATCCTCGCCGCGGCTTACTGCGCTTATCGAGAGATGCGCGTTGTGGCACGCTTAATGCTGGCATTTGAGGGATTGTCGGTTCTGGCCATCCTTGCGTTGAGCTCCCCCATCATCGCCAGAGTTGCGCTGGCGACCGGGTTGCCCGTCGCACCCTTTAGTCCTTCGGCGGATGGTCCGGCGTCGGCTACGGTTTGGTGTTCACCGTGCTGTCTTTTGTCGGATTTGAGGGTGCAGCCACGCTCGGCGAGGAGG
>JBARIB010000951.1:0-4115 GCA_049799535.1 Allostellaceae bacterium
CATCATTCATCTCATCGTCTCCTTTGCGGCGCAGATGAAGGAAAAACAACCGCTTTCAGATTGAGGTTCCGAAGCCTGCCAATATTTGGGTAACAGGTAAACTCTTGAGACCGGCTCTAATTTTGCGGACGATGGCGCTTTACTGCTTCCGGATTGGTTGAATCGGCGCCCATATAGACCCCGCGTTCCCAGCTTCGCTTCAACGGGTCGACGACGTTCAGTGACATCCGGCCGATGCGCTCTATTTCAATTTCGACGGTCTCGCCATCCTGCAGCGCGCCGAGGCCTTCGTGGTTGGTGCCGCAGGCGATCAGGTCGCCGGTGTTCAGTGTCATGATCGTCGAAGCAAACTCGACCAGTTCCGGCACCCGATGTTCCATGTCGTCGGTGTTATAGTTGTGGCGGAGCTGGCGATCGTTCCAAAAGCGGACCACCAGATCATTAGGCTCGGGGATTTCGTCGGCGGTAGCGATGCAAGGACCGATCGGCGCGAAGGTATCGAAAGACTTGCCGAGCCAGCTGCCCGCTTTCCAGGTCCGCCTGCCCTCGCCGCGTGCCGACACGTCGATTAGGCAAGTGTAGCCGAACACCACGCTTCGCCAATTCTCTTGGGTAACTTTTTTGGCCGGTCCCTTGATGACCAGAGCCAGCTCGGCCTCGTGCATGAAAATCCACGGCTCGGTAAATTCGGGGAGAACAATCGTGTCGCCGGGCCCGACAACCGCCTCCGGGTTTTTCAGGAACATATTGAGCGGCCGCGGCTCGCGCTGCGCATGCTCCCAGTAATTGGCAATGCAGCAGAGGATCTTTCCTGGCCGCGGCAGTGGCGCCCGCAGCCGCACCGAGCCGAGCGGCAAGGCCTCGCCCTCAGACGCGCGCCGCTCGATGGCGGGTCGTAGCCGCTCGAAGGAGTCAATCAGCCGCTGCATCGTCAATTGCGGCGTGTAGCTCCTTTCGACGATGTCGGAGACATCGACCACCCCGCGCTCGGTCGACAGGCCGGGAGACGGCTCTTCCCGCCCGGGCGACTGGAACAGCACCAACTTCATCACATCCTCCGCAAATACTGGCGGCGAGCTTAACGGGTTCGATGCATGGCAACCATCGCGATTCTTGGTTTGACACGTCGTAAACCGAAGACCGACCATTGCTAAAGCGGATAAAGGAACGAGCGATGCCCGAATTTCGACGTATGGGGCCGCAAATCGGAGTCGAGGTTACCGGCGTCGACGTCAAGGCGCTGGACGCTGCAGGTTTCGAAGCGATCTATCAGGCTTGGCTCGACTACAACGTCCTCGTGGTCCGGGATCAAGACCTCGCGATCGGGGATTTTCTTAGCTACAGCCGCCGCTTCGGACCTGTCGTACCGCATCCGTCGAAGTCGACCCGTCATCCCGCGGTCCCGGAGATCACAATGCTCGGGACCAACAAATTCGACGCCGACGGCAATCTCATCGATGCCATCTATCGACGCGGGGCCGAAGGCTGGCATACTGACGGCGCCTATAACCAGCAACCGTTCAAGGCAACCCAGCTCTATGCTCTCGCGGTCCCGAGCTGCGGCGGAGATACCCGCTTCGCCAGCGGTTACGCCGCATATGAGGCCTTGCCAGATCGGCTGAAGCAGCGGCTCGAAGGGGTAAAGGGCGCGTTCACCTATGGCGGCCGCCGACGCGGCTCGCCGCTTCTCGACAAGGAGGACCAGGATTGGAAACCGGTCTTCCACCCGATCATTCGCGTCCACCCCGAGACAGGACGCAAATCGCTCTATTTCGATCCTGGCAAGATCGTCGAGATCGTTGGCTGCGAGTCGGAAGAGAGCGACGCCCTGGTTCCCGAACTGAAAGCATACATGATCCAACCCGACGCCGAGTACCGGCACAAATGGCGCAAAGGCGACATCGTGATCTGGGACAACCGGTGCTCATACCACAAGGCGGCCGGCGATTATCCGCCCGAAGAGGACCGCATCCACTGGCGCGTCTCGATCAACGATTATGGCATAGAGGCGCGCCAGGCGGCGGAGTAGAGGTTCAGACCTAGCGCGAAAACAATCTCGATTTCCCGAGGTGCCGCGCGACGGCAGCTAGATCGGCTGGCTCCGCCTCGACCCGGTGATACTCTTCCAGCAGGGTCGTAACCGTCGTTCGGATCTGTTCCTCGTTGTGCGCGGCAGTCAGAAAGAAGCGGAGGCGGGCCGCACGTTCCGGCACCGCCGGATAGAGGATCGGCTGGACGTTGATGCCGCGCTCAAACAGCGCCTGTGCGAGCCGCCCGGCCCGGATCGAACTGCCGGTGATGACGGGCACGATCGACGCGCCGATCGAACCGCCGACATCGAGACCGCCTTCCCGCGCGAGCCGCAGGAAGAGAGCAGCTCTGTCGTTGAGCCGGCCAACCCGCTCCGGCTCACGTTGCAATAGCTCGAGCGCGGCCAGTGCGGCGGCAGCCGCGGGGGGCGCCATTCCGACCGAAAATACGAAACCCGGCGCCATCAGCTTCAAATAATCGATGAGATCCTTACTGCCGGCGATGTAGCCGCCGCAGGAAACCAGGCTCTTACTCAAAGTCCCCATCCAGATGTCGACCTCGCGTGGATCGACACCGAACCGGTCGGCCGTGCCAAAGCCACGGGGGCCCAGCACTCCCAAGGCATGTGCTTCATCGACCATCAGCCAAGCACGGTTGCGCCGGGCGACGGCGACGAACGATGGCAGATCCGGCACGTCGCCGTCCATGCTGTAATGCCCCTCAATGACAAGGAGCGCTCGGCCGTTGCGCGATCGCGTCTCGCGGAGCAGGCGGTCGGCGGCTTCATGGTCGAGATGCGGAAATGGTACCCGCCGCGCCCCCGAGAGCACGGCGCCCTGAACGATGCTGTTGTGGATCAGCGCGTCGTGCACGATCACGTCGTTGCGGCCGAGCAAATGTCCGATGACCGTGACATTAGTGGAATGCCCGCCGACCAACGCGACGCTGTCTTCCGCGCCGTGAATGTCCGCGAGGGCGCGCTCCAGATCGCGGTGGACGGGGCGCTCGCCGGAAACCGGGCGGCTGGCCGAAACGGAAGTTCCGTACCGGTCGATCGCGGCCTTTGCAGCGCTGACAATCTCGGGATGACCGTTAAGACCGATATAGTTATAGGAGGCGAAGTTTATGTAGGGGCTGTTCCCGATCACCGTCTCCGCGGCGGCGATCCCTTCGTGGACGCGGAAGAACGGATCGGAAATGCCAAGAAACTCCGCGGCTTGGCGGATCATCCGGATTTCTCGAAAACCTTCGAACTCCGAGACATCCAGCCGACCCGCGCGGTTTGCTTCCTTCTGATCCGATTGTCGAGACGGGGCGGCCCCAACCGGTGATGGCGTGGAAAGCCTCTCGATCAAGCGGGCCTTTGCCTGCGACGAAAGGCCGAAAAGACTACGCCCCGGTCCCACCGGCTACTCCGCGGCAACCTGTTTGGTGTCGGCGATTTCTAAAGCCTCGTTCCTCTGCGCCGTCGCTAACCCAGTTTGGTCGAGCCCCTCATGACGCGCGACAAGCGCGACCAATTCGCCGTCTTTGGGCCCCGCCGAGACAGCGCCGGCGAGCCGGGCCGCGATTGACGCGACGCTCGTGCCTTCGGCAAGTGACACAAGCGGCAGGTCAACCCGAAGACGGCTCTCGAGAGCAAGTCGCAGCTCCACCGCCATCAGCGAGTCCATGCCCAATTCGGAGAGTGGACGCTGTGGGTCGATGCTGCCGGCCGGAAGCCGTAAAATCGTCGCCGCTTCCTCGGCAACGACGGTCCTGAGCAGAGCCTGGGCCTCCTCGGGCTCGAGCGAGGCGAGCCGCTCGCTAAGTGAGTCGTCCGAGGATGACGTCGACGGGTTTGCCCGCACCTCCGAAAACAACGGACTGGCGAGCAACGGAAGAAAGCGCCGCGCTTCGTTCCAATTGGTGTCGGCAAACGCGACGACGGGCAGCTCGCTCGCGATAATTGCAGGCAAGCCTGCGAGGGCGTCGGATGCGGCCATGGGCTGTGCGCCGAGGCGGCGCGCGAGAGCGTCGCGCGTCTCGGGCCGCTCGGCCAGATACCCGGCATCCTCGATTGGTCCCCACGCGACGGCGAGGGC